>JAKEEV010000789.1 GCA_022616395.1 Planctomycetia bacterium
GGGGCGACAGACTCGAAACGTGAAGATTCTGTCGCCCCTCCGGGGCTTTGTGGTTTGTGGTGTGAGGCTTCCAGGGGTTCCGCTCGCTGCGCTCGCTCACCCCTGGCTACCATCTGTCGCCGCTCCGCGGCTGAAGACGGTCACCCCACCCACCCGCGGACATGTGGCCATCTTTGACCTTCCTTTGCACGGAAACACCAGGATTTCCAGGCGTTCGTCTAAGTTGGCCACTTGGCCGCCTTTGGCCATCTTTGGCCGCCTTTGGCCACCTTTGGCCGCCTTTGAACATCTCTCGCAGTTTGCGCATCTTCTTCCGCTCGGGATCGGGCTAACCGTTTGGGAGAGCGCTTCTAAAACGAATTCGCGGAGTGCGACTTTCGACTGAGGATCGGTTGCTGCCATGACGGACGAACTGGCAGAGGCGTTGATTGTTCTGTTCGAGCGGCTTGGGCCGTACGTGCAGTCCGATCCTCAGTTGAGAGACGCTGTCGCCAACCTCGGGCGAGCAATCGCCTCCTGGACCGATCAACTCGCACCAGTAGCCACCTCTACCGCGCCGGAAACAATCGCCGAACACAGAACACCCGCGCCGCCGATTCTCCCTTCTCCGCCGGTCGTCATTCCACACGACTTCTCGCTTGCCAGGCCGCCCGAACCAGTCCGATCGGCGACGAACTTCGACGATGACGAGCGCGGGATCGTGCCCGCCGATCTCGCGATCATCGCCCGACGCTGTCAGTTGAAGTCCGAAGGTGCCCGAATGGTCGCGGCCCGCAAACGCGACGAAGTTCCCGATGTCACGCCCGAAGATCTCATTCGCCGAGCCAGTGGACTGCCCGACTGCGATTTGTGGATGCTTCACCCCGGCGACTATGTGGACGCGGCCAAGGCGTGGGAAGACCTGGGTGGAGCGTATGCGGTCGGTGCGGAGGCCGCGGACTTGCTCGCGGTGCTCGACGAACTGCCCGATGCACTCGCCGAACGCCACCGTGAGACCGTTCTCTATGCCGTCGCCGAATCGCAAGCGATGATGTGGGCCGGAGTGCTCGACGTTCACCGACGAGTCGATCACGATCAGGTGCAACTGTTCGTCCACGTCCGCGAACACGCCCGCAA
>JAKEEV010000790.1 GCA_022616395.1 Planctomycetia bacterium
GCCTCCGCGCCTTCCTTTTCCAGTTCGATTCCAAACTTCACGACGAACTTCAAATTGGCGATGGCCAGGGTGTCGTTGGGCAACAGAGCCGCTCGACGGATGCGCTGGCCATTGACCCGCGTACCGTTGGTGCTCCCCAGGTCGCGGACCAGGAGCAGGCCATCAGTCTTCACGATCACGCAGTGCAGCTTGGACACACCCTTGTGGTCCAGCCGCACGTCGCTGTCCTCGTCGCGGCCAAACAGCGTCAGCTCTTTCAAGAGATCAATCGACGGGCCGCCGTCCGCGGACACCAAGCGCGCACGCATGGAGTCACCCCGAAACAGAAAAGACGACTCGTGGAGTTCCAAGCAGATTGGGGTCTGTCACGGTTTGTGTCGAAAATCAGCGAAGACGCCCCAAACAGGCACAACGTCTGCCTGAAACTGCGCTAGGTGCATTGTCACAATCAAAAGGAACTTGCACAAGAGACCACCGGCTCCTCAGTGTGAGGAAGCCCTCCCCCCGCCCATCCTGTTCGATACAGGCCCGCGGACACCCTCTGGCACGCCGATTGCGACCTCTTTCTTAATGAGAATCGCCTTCCCTTGGAGTCAACCGCCATGAACGCGACCAATATTCCTCCTCCACCCGGACCGGATATCCCGACTCAGCCCCATCCGGTTCCAAGACCGAGCGACCCGCCGGCCGTTCCGCCGGTTCCAACTATTCCGACCATGCCGCCGGATGTGCCGGCGGCTCCACCGGGCACAGCTCCAGAGACGCCCGCGATTCCGCATCCCATCACGCCCCCATCGCCTCCACCGGCCCCGACCGTTCCGCCAACGTGGAACTGAAAGTCGGCGAGTCGCCGGGTGAATGTAGGACAGGCTTCCAGCCTGTCTATCTTTGCGACAGGCATCTTGACTGTCTCGGGAAGACCGACAGGCAAGATGCCTGTCCTACGAAGAGAACTCGGCGGCTTTCGCTACCAATTCTCCTCAATCGGGGTTATTATCAAAAAACCTCTCCGCGGAGACGCGGCTCATGGTCATGCGGAATCGGCACGACGGGAACAGCATGCCCCAGTGGTGGGAAGACCTCCCTCCGCGCATCCGCGAACGTTTCTCGAATCCTCCGACCAATAACGAAGACCACACCCGAACTACACCCGATCCGGGACCGCTCGTCTCCCGGCGCGAAATCGTCGGCGATCTCTCCCGGCTGGTCCTGGTACTCGGCTTCGCTGCGGTCGCTGTTGCCAACATGTTGTTCCTACTGGTCGCGCTCTCATTTGTCACCGGCCGCTGAAATTCGTAGAAGATCCGTGTCGGCAGTTGATTTTCACCAGCACAACCCTCTTCTCGCTTCACTCTTCGTTGTGGCCCTACCTAACCGGAGTTGCCCCATGCTTCGACTTTGCCTTGCAACGCTCGTATTGCTCACCGCTTCCACCGCAATCGGCAAACAGCCGAAGACGCAGCAGAAGTATTGCCCAGTGATGACAAAGGATCAGATCGACCCGAAGGAATCCTCGTCGGTCACCTGGCAGGGTGTGAAGATTTACCTCTGTTGCGATACCTGCCTGGGCAAGTTCAAGCGTGACCCGGCCGCGTACCTTGACCCGAAGATCATCCCCGCGCTGGCGGGCAAAACACTGCCCAAGCGGAACATCCTCCAGCAATACTGCCCCGTCTACCCCGACCGCAAAATCTCCGAAAAGGATCCCTCCACGACCTACAAGGGCGTGAAGATCTACTTCTACAACCAGACCGCGAAGACTCGCTTCGAGAAAGACCCCGAACGCTTCGCCGACCACAAGATCCTGCCACAGTTGCCGAAGAAGTAGAACCTCATCACAACTCAGTGAACAGTAATCAAGTGATCAGTAATCAGTGATCAGTGAACAGTAATCAAGTTGAAATCGAAGACCCGGCAGTTGGGTCACCTCCCGACTTGATGATTGCTGACTGATGACTGTTTACTGATTACTGATTACTGATAACTGGCTTCGCGGAAGGAGAACCCCATGCGCCGGTTGCTGCCTCTGCTCGCGCTCGCTCCGCTGATTGCGATCACATCAGAAACGCCTGCGGCCGAGAAAGACACGCGCGTTTACGAGATGCGGACGTATTTCGCAGCGAAGGGCAAACTCGATGCGCTGCACGCACGATTCAAAAACCACACGCTGAAACTCTTCGAGAAACACGGGCTGACCAACGTCGCCTACTTTGTTCCCAGCGGCGAGAACAAGGACAACAAGCTCGTGTACTTCATCTCCGCCCCGAGCAAGGAAGCGCGCGAAAAGTCGTTCAAGGCGTTCGCCTCGGACCCGGACTGGAAGAAAGCCGTCGCGGAAAGCGAGAAGGACGGCAAACTCGTGGCGAAGGTCGAGTCGCGATTCTTGAGCGTGACCGACTATTCGCCGATGCTCAAGATCGAGAAGAGCAAGGAGGAACGCGTCTTCGAGCTACGGACCTACACCGCGACGAAGGGCAATCTCGGCCACCTCAACGACCGCTTCAAGAACCACACCATCAAGCTGTTTGAAAAGCACGGAATGAAGAACATCGTCTACTGGAACGTGCTCAAGGGCCAGAAGGCCGACGACAAGATGCTGATCTATCTCCTCGCTCACAAGAACCTGAAGGCCCGCGAAGAGTCGTTCACCGCGTTCCGCAAAGACCCGACCTGGGAGGCCGCGAAAAAAGCCAGCGAGGAGAAGGCCGGTGGGAGCCTCACCGAAGAGAAAGGCGGCGTGATCTTCGAATTCCTCAAACCCACGGACTACTCGCCGCTGAAGTGAGCTACCTTCCACTCATGACTTCGTAAGACGGCCCAGAAGGGCCGTCTGTCTTTTCGAGCCAACTTCCCCCGACCGAAAACTGTTAATTGAAAGCGATTCGCCTTCTCGCGGTATCCGATGTAAGACAACGTGTGACATTCGGCTTACTGCGGGCGGAGTATGCGAATTGCTTTCATTACAGCCGGTGCCGCGGGGATGTATTGCGGTAGCTGCATGCGGGACAACACGCTTGTCACCGCACTGAGGCGGCTTGGTCACGATGCGCTTCTCATCTCGACTTACATGCCCATCAAGGTCGATGAGGAAGACGTTTCTCAGAAGAAAGTCTTCTTTGGCGGCATCAACATTTACCTCGAAGAGAAGTTCTGGCTGTTCCGCCACACTCCTCGATTCCTCGACCGGCTCTTCAACTTCCGCTGGCTGTTGCGGTGGGTATCTCGGTTCGCGGTCCGCACGAAGTACAGCAAGATGGGAGGCATGACGCTCTCCATGCTGCGCGGAACTCACGGCCACCAGCGCAAGGAAGTGGCAAAGCTCGTCGAGTGGTTGACAGCCGAGAAACCGGACGTGGTGATCTTCTCGAACGCGCTGCTCTCGGGCGTAATTCCCGAACTCAAGCGTGCTCTCGGTGTGCCGGTACTGGTCACGCTTCAAGGAGACGACATCTTCCTCGACGCATTACCCGAAGCCGACCGAAAGAAGTGCATCGAACAGATTCGCGAGAACGGCCAATCGGTCGATGCCTACATCAGCACGAGCCGCTACTACGCGGACTTCATGGCCGGTTATCTCGGCATCGCACGCGAGAGCATTCACGTTGTTCAGCCGGGAATCAATCTCGCGGGTCACGGCGGCCCGGCCGAATCGCGTGGAGAGCGACCGCTCACAGTGGGCTACTTCGCCCGCGTCTGCCCGGAGAAAGGCTTTCATCGCGTGGTGGAAGCCTTCATCACAATGCGGCAGACGCCCGGCTCACCGGTGGCGAAACTCAAGGCCAGTGGCTGGCTCGGCGAGAACAACCGAGCCTATTACAACGAGCAAGTGAAACGACTAACCGACGCCGGACTCGCGAACGACTTCGAGCACGTCGAATGCCCGACGCACGCGGACAAGGTGCGCTTCATGCGGTCGATTGATGTGCTCTGCGTGCCGACTGTGTATCGCGAACCAAAGGGGTTGTACGTTCTGGAAGCATGGGCCAATGGCGTGCCGGTGGTGCTTCCCGCTCACGGCGCATTCCCGGAACTGATCGAATCGACCGGTGGCGGGCTGTTAGTCGCTCCCAATTCAATTGACGAACTCGCCGCGGGTCTGGCTCGAATACTCACCGATCATGAGTTGCGCGAGCGCGCTGGGCGCGCGGGTGAATCCGCCGTGCGCGAACGCTTCCACGCCGACGCGATGGCGAAGGAAACAACCATCGTACTGGAACGCTACGTTCGACCCGCCATACTATCTGCAACTCCCGCATGACAACTTTCACAACAACCCGCCGCGTCGAGTTCGGTGATACCGACATGGCGGGGATCATGCACTTCTCGAACTTCTTCCGCTTCATGGAATCGGCGGAAACGGAGTTCCTGCGCACTCGCGGGCTTTCGGTGAGCTGGTACACGGCCGACGGCGTAAAGCTCGGCTTCCCGCGAGTGTCGGCCGCGTGCGACTTCCAGAAGCCCGCGCGGTTCGAGGATGTGCTGACGATAAGCGTCACACTGGAAAAAGTCGGCGAGAAGTCGATGTCGTATCGCTTCGAGTTCACCAATCAGCGTGATGAAGCGCTGGCGGTGGGCCGAATCACCGCGGTATTCTGCCGCACGATCCCGCCGAACCAGATCGAATCGCTCGCGATTCCCGCCGACATCCGCGCGAAACTCGAATCATGAACGAAGACGAACCATATCTCACCCGCCTCACAAACCGGCTGCTCGATGGTATCGAGCGGCTGCCGGCTGAAGTGCGCGAGCGGAACACGACATACCTTCTGGAAGCTCAGAACGCGGACGGCGGGTTCTCCGGTCGCGAAGGCGGCTCCGATCTCTACTACACCGGCTTTGCGCTGAGGTCGTTGGCGGTATTGCAAGCACTCAACTCGGATGTGTGCAACAAGGCCGCGAACTTTCTCCGCACGAAGATGACCGGAAGCGCGGGCGTGGTGGATTTCTTCTCGCTCGTGGTGAGTTGTTATCTCGTTCCGATTGGCCGCGGGCCGGATGTGTTGGCCGATGCACCGACGGACTGGCGTGATCGCGTCGCCAACACGCTTGAGAGCTTCCGCACTCCTGACGGCGGCTACGGCAAGACTCCCGGTGCGGTGTACGGCAGCACATACACCAGTTTCCTCGTCACGCTCTGCCTGCAACTGCTCGACAAGCCAATTCCGCAACCCGAAACGCTCGCGGCGTTCGTCAAGTCGCGTCGCAGACCGGACGGCGGCTATGTCGAAATCTCCGCGATGAAGCGCAGCGGAACCAACCCGACCGCTGCGGGCGTCGGGCTTCTCCAAATTCTCGGTGAACTCGACGAGCAGGCACGCACCGGCACCGCGGAGTTCCTCTCCGCGCTCCCTTCGCCCTTTGAAGGCGGACTGCGCGCGAACGACCGGATTCCCGCCGCTGACTTACTCTCCACATTCACCGGAGGATGGACGCTCGATCAACTCGGGTTCGCGAACAAGCTCGACTGGACTCAGGTGCAAAGCTACGCGGAGGAGTGCGAACGGCCGATTGGCGGCTTCCGCGGCGGGCTGTGGGACGAACAGACCGACGTGGAGTACACCTTCTACGGCCTCGGCACACTGGCCCTCGCAGCGCTCATGGATTGACGCAATGCCTTCCAACGCCCTTTTGCGCTGGCAAAACGACCGCCTCCCACGACTCAATGCTCTCGATGCGCAAGTCGCAGCGACACTTGCCGTCGTCCCACCACCAACCCTCGCGGAAGAGAACCTTCGTGCATTGGTTGCATTGCTCTGTGCGCGCTTCCAGGGCTTCTGTCGCGACCTTTATTCTGAAGCCACCGACATTGTCGCCGGGAAAGTACCTGCTCACTTCAGTGTCGTCGTACAGCGTCAGTTTGTTGCCCAGATTCA
The DNA here is from genome assembly GCA_022616395.1 of Planctomycetia bacterium. Lineage (GTDB taxonomy): Bacteria > Planctomycetota > Planctomycetia > Gemmatales > Gemmataceae > Gemmata. The sequence continues at coordinate 5,874 of JAKEEV010000790.1, forward strand.
ACTGGGGACGGGTAACCCGACCCTCCAGACACTCACGCGCGACTTCGACCGCTTCGCGATTGATCTCAAAGCCCTCCTGGACGTGAACCCTGCAAACGTCCTGCGACTCAATCATCTTGCACTGCTTAACAAGTGGCGGAACTTCGTCGTGCATCACGGAGTTATCGCACCGCCAGGCCCGTCGCTTGACATTGCGATGGTTCGGACGTGGCAAACTTCCTGCGGCGAGCTTGCGGTGGAACTCGACCAGATCA
>JAKEEV010000791.1 GCA_022616395.1 Planctomycetia bacterium
GATGGGACGAGCAACACCTTCCTGGTGGGCGAGAAACACGTGCCCGCGGGGATGTTCGGGCGGCTGAAGATTGGTGATGGGTCGATCTATTGTGGAATCTGGACCGTCTACTCAGGTCGAGCCGCCGGTCGTGGACTTCCGCTGGCCAAAGGACCGACCGACGTCACGCCGATGGCCAACCTCCCGCGCCCGCCCGGTTCGAGCGGCACCTGGCGACCCGCCACCGATGCCGCTTACGCCAAGAAGTTCGGAAGCTGGCACACGGGCATCTGCAACTTCGCATTCACCGATGGGAGTGTGCGGGCGATCAGTGTGAGCACCGACGAGGAGACACTCGGCCGGCTCGCCGCCCGCAACGACGGGCTGCCCGTGACCTTGCCGTGACGCAGTGAACGAACGCGAAACGACGGGGCGACGGAATCTCCGTCGCCCCGGTTGCATTTCGGGAACCGCGTTGCTCTCCGGCGGCGCAATGAAGACCGGTCAGGTCATTGGGAGTACCGATAGCACTGCGGGGGAAGCGAAGGTCAAATTGAAGGGGAAAGAACTCAGGCGAGTCGCAACCAAGTGGGCCGCGATCGAGGAGTTCTCCCCGCGCTTCGACAACTGGCCCGCGGACGCCGGTTTGCAGATGCTCGAAAGTCTCGTAACGCTCGCTCAACGCGCTATCTCCGAACGCAAGTCTCTGCTAATGTGGATGAGCCTGTAGTCGTCGATTCGACTGCATGAGACAAGTGCAAGACCACGGAGGGATCCATGAGACGCGCCACGGTGTTCGCGATTGTGGTTTGTGCATCCGCGTTCGCTGTCGCTGCTCCGGTGCCGAAGGAAGACGACGCGGCTCGCATGGTCCGCATCTACGGCACGCGAGCTAACCCGAAAGATGAAGCTCGGTACGAGATGCGTGGAGATGCGCTTCGTGTGTTCCTGCCGGCATGCGAAATTCCTCCCCGGCGAGACTTTGAACGCCCGACCCCACAACAACAAGCTCTGTGGGACTGGAAGCGAACGCCCGAAGACGGCTCGCGTGTCTGGCGTGCGGTTCGCGGAGATTTCATGGCGGTCGTGCGCGTGTCGTTCCCGCTGCGCGGGGCAGTCTCCATAAACCAGACGTGGCGCCCGCGTGTCGCGGGGCTGGTCATCTGGTCAAGCGTGAAGGATCACTTCGGCATGATTCGCCACGAGGAATTGACGAGACCACCGGCCAATCAAGCGCCGGTCAAGCAACTCTCCGTGCATGAAGCCTTCCAGTCGATCCTCACGCATCCCGCGGGCGTGCGAATGTCGGGTGGGGAACTGAAAGGCTCTTCCAACTCGGCGTTTCTTCGCGTGAAGCGCTCCGGGAAGTCGGTGACCGCCGCGTACAGCCGCGACGGCAAGGAGTGGACCGAGTTCTTGGCGGACGAAGTCGAATGGAAGGATACAGTGAAGGTCGGCGTGTACGCGAAACACTTTTCCGACACGCCCTTTGAGGCGACATTCGACGAGTACACACTGACTGTGCCGAAGAAGTAAACCCGTGCCGAGGTTCCCATGCTTCGCATTACAACGCTCTTCGCGCTCCTCGTCCCCGCGACACTTCTCTCAGCGCCGATTCCGCCGTTGAGTGAGAAACAGAAGATCGAGAGGTTCTGGGGGAAGATTCACGCCCCGACCGACAAGCACGAGTTCAAGCTCGATGGCCGACATCTCACGATCCGCACCGATGGCGAACCGACCGACAAGCCATCGGTGTGTAACCACACGATGCATCCTCGCGTTGCCCGGACCGTGACCGGAGACTTCGAGGCCACCGTGCGCGTCGTTGCGGCCGCGATTCCAGACGTGAAGGCAAAGTATCCCAATAACTGGGCCGCTTCTCGAGCCGGGATGTTCGTCTCGGGCGGCGATGCGTACGCGGAACTGGAACTGTTTCAGTATTTCGTCGTCAACAACGGCGTGCCGAAGGACACACCCAATCAGGTTGTGTGGGTGAACACCTCCTCCAAACGCGGAGGATTCCACGGGCGACACATCACCAAAATCGACCCAACGAAACCTCTTTACTTGCGCATCACCCGCAAGGACAAGATCGTCACCGGTTATTACAGCTCGGATGGCAAGGAGTGGACGCCAACAAACTGGGGACGCGGGATCGAACTGCCCGACGAAGTGACCGTGGGCATCTACTTCGCCCACACAACACACCAACATGCGGATGCCACGTTCTCCGACTTCACCATCGAGAAACTAACCAAGAAGTAAGCCCGTTGGTGTGACCTCGCGAGGCGGCTATGGCAAAGCCGTGGCGCGCGACTTACCGGGTGTGGTAAGATGACTCCGACGCCGACGGAGGACCGAAGATGATTATGCGACTCCCGCCGGGACACCCGGCCTGGCCGACTGAGTTTCCTGAGAAGCTGGCTCCTCTGCGCACCGAGATCGAAACATATTACCGCGAACTCCCTCGACTCCTCGAAGAGGGCGAGGAGGGCCGGTACGCGGTCGTGAAGGGCAACACTGTGCATCGCGCGTGGGATACATACCGCGACGCGCTCCAATACGGGTACGACAAGTTCGGAATGGAACAGTTTCTCGTTCAGGTCGTGGACGGGCGATTCCTTGACACAATGAGCAAGTGGTTCGGGCCATTACCAGAACTGAACCAGGAGATCACCTGATGCCTGTCCTTGCCATCCCGTTTTCGCTCAGTTCGGGTGTGCAAGTGCAGGCGCAAATTACGATCAGTCGCCCGCGGTTGCTCCACCTCCGTCAGACGCGGCAGTCGATTCCACCACCGGTTTCGGTTATTGCGATACTCGATACTGGGGCCGAGCGTACCTGTGTCGATCCCGCGGTGATCGCCCGACTCAACTTGCCAAACCGCACCTCTGGCTTTGCCGCCGCGCCCGGCGTGAGTACTGGCCCGGCCATTTTCGGCGGTGCCTCCTTCAGCCTCACTTACGAAGCCGGGCTGGTGATCCTTCACCCAGTTACCAAACCACCATCAAACTTGATTGTTCACGAACTGGAAGTCGATGAGTTGCCCCTCGCGCAGTTCGGTATCGAAGCTGTGATTGGGCGAGATGTACTCGCTTCGTGCGTTCTCGTATACAACGGTCCTGCCGGATCTGTTACGCTCGCGTACTGATTTGTGCCTTCCTTGAGGCTCATCATGGTTCGCACCGTCTTGTTGTTCGTACTTTTTTCCGTCGCTGTTGCGGCTGTCGCGGCTCCAGCTCCTCCTCCGAGCGAAAAGCAACTGCTCGCCAAGCACTGGGGCACAACCGAAGGGTGGGGCGAGTTCACGCTCGCCGGCAAGCAACTCACCATCCGCAGTAATAGCGGAGCACCCACACGCGGAATCAATCATCGCGACCGGATGAACATGCCGCGTGCCACACGAACCGTGGTCGGCGACTTCGAGGCAACCGTGAAGGTGCTCGATGCAACCGCTCCGAACAAGGACTCCAAGCACGAATACATCTGGCCCATGACGCGCGCGGGGCTGTTCGTTTCGGCTGAGGGTGTTGGCCTGGAGCTTTTCCTGCAACAGTATCACTCGAAGGTCAACAACACGGTGCAAGACGAACTGAGACGCTGCGTGTGGCTGGATACGTGGGTGGCCAAAGGTGGAACCGGTCAGACGCTCAAGGTTGCCGAACCGGGCAAGTCCACGTACTTGCGCATCACGCGTAAAGAGAAAACCGTGACCGTGTCGTATAGCTTTGATGGCAAGGAGTGGGCGAAGCCGTTTAACCCGAGGCGCGAACTGGCACTTCCGGAAGTCGTGACCGTGGGCGTGTTCCTGTCCAACACAACGCACCAGATTGCCGAAGCTCGATTCGATAACTTCACAGTGGAAGATCTGAACGAAAAGCCGAAGTAAACCCCTCGTGCCTCAGTTTGCTGTAGCCGGGGTCTGTGACCCCGAACCGGCCTCACAGAGGCCGGCTACAACGACGAGCAAACTGAGATGGCCGTGAACTCTCCCGGTTGATTCGGTATGCTCCGAACGGCGAAAGTCTCTGTGCTTCTTGTGGTCGCGACGATGCTCGGCGTCCTCGCGGTCGCGGCTCCGGCCCCTCCTCCGAGCGAAAAGGAACTTCTCGCCCGCTACTGGGGCAAGGCCGTCTCCGCATCCGACAAGTACGAGTTCTCGCTTGTCGGTAAGCAGCTCGTTATTCGCACCGCGGGCGAACCGGCTCGCGGGCTGAAGTTCAAAGCCAAGGCGAACATGCCGCACGTGACTCGCACCCTGAAGGGTGACTTCGTGGCAACGGTGAAGGTACTCGACGCGACCGCGCCCAACCGCAACGTCAAGCACGAGGAAGTGAAGTCGAGCACGCGAGCCGGGCTATTTGTCTCTGGCGGCAATTACAACCTCGAACTGCACCTCCATCAGTATCACACGAAGGTGAATAAGGTACTGGAAGAGAAGATGACGCGCTGCGTGTGGGTGGATGCGTGGCTCAACGCCGCGGGCGTCGGCAACAAGCTCAAGGATGTCGAGCCGGGCAAATCGACTTATCTGCGTGTGATTCGCCAGGGCAAGGGCGCAACCGTCACGTACAGCTTTGATGGCAAAGTCTGGGCGGCCCCATTCAAACCCAAACGCGTGCTGAATTTCCCCGACCAGGTGACCGTGGGGGTGTTTCTGTCCCACACAACGTATCAAATCGCCGACGCCACCTTTGATGACTTCACCATCGAGAGTCCACCACCCAAACCAAAGTAACCTCTTTCAGAAGTTCCAAGTTTCAAGTTCCAGAGTTCCAAGTTAACAACAGTAGACCCGTTGCCTTGTGTTTTCGACTGGCACCACGAACTCAAAGACTCTGCCTGTCTTCGGCTTGGAACTTGGAACTTCTGGAACTTGAAACTAACGACTTGTCACACATCCAGATCCCACACGACGACGCGGCTCTCGTCTCCGGCGGCCGCGGCTCGCGTGCCATCGGGCGAAACGGCCACCGCGCGCAGAGAGCCGATGGCCCAAGCAAAGGTCCGCTCGCACGTCCAGGTTGCCGTTTCCCACACGCGAGTCTCCCCGTCCTTGCTCACGGTAATTAGCCTCTGACCGCATGGCGTGAAGGCCGCGTCCATGAACTGTTTGGTGTCTGGCTCAACCTTCGCCACTTCGCGTGCGCGCGCTGTATCCCATACGAAGAGCGTGCGCCCGGCGGTGTAGACGAGCGTGCGGCCACACGGACTGAATCGCAGCGCGAATGAGCCGTTGGAGAGCGCGCGGTGCGCTTCCGATCCGACCACTTCGAGCTTGTTGGTCGTCAGGAGATGGAACCGGCGGCAGCCGAGAACAGCGACCAGCTTCCCGTCTGGCGACGCAGCGATCCGTTTGATCTTTCCGGCTTCCAGTTCCACTTCGCGACGCGGGTCGCCGGTCGCCAGATCGTATCGCCGAACGATATCCTGGAACTTGGCATCCGCGACGAACGCGTGTCGAGAATCCTGGGACAGAGCGAACGCCTGGCACCAGTTTCCACACTTGCGGACCTCCGAGCCGTTGGTCGCGGAGCGGATGGAGAGCGGCCCGCACTTGCACACCACCGAGCCGTCGCGTGCAAACGCCAGCGACAACGAGAAGGGTTGCTTGCCGGGCACGCGCCAGAGTTGCTCGCCGGTGGTCGCGTCGATAAGTCGGCACGCCAGATGTGCTCCTCCGACCGCCAGCGCTCGCCCATCGGGGCTGAAGGCCAGAGCGTCGATCTTCCGTGTGTCGGCTTTCCAGATCAGCATGATTCGGCTCCGCCGAAGGTGGGATTCCTTCGCTCATGATATGCGCCGCAAACAGTTAGAGATCGACATCCCACACGACGACTTTGCCGTCTTCGGTGCCCGCAGCACCGATGCTTCCATCCGGGCTGAAGCAAACCGACACCAGCCGACCGGCTTTCCAGTCGAAAGTTCGGAGCAACTCACGCTTCTCGACATCCCACAAGCAAACTGTGCCGTTCGTGCGACAACACGCAAGCGCCCCGCGTGGATGCACCGCCATTCCCGTGACATACGGCCGACCGGTGTGAACCAACTCGCCCACCGCGGAGCCGGTCGCCTCGTCGTAAATCTGCACTGTGCGGCTGGAATGTGTTCGCGCAAGGATCTTCGAGCCGTCTATCGTGAATGCGAGTCCTTCGATTGGGCTGGCGATGTCGGTCGGGATGGTAACGCGATTCTTGCCGGTCGCTGTATCGCGGATCGTGATCGCGTGAGCCGGTCGGCCTCCTGTTCCGCCGGTGTTACCTCGCTCGAAGACCGCGGCCCACACACCGTCCGCGCTCAGAGCCAGCGCGGGGAAGCGGAAGTAATCGCCATGCGGCCCATCCGACCAGAGCAACTGACAGCTTGGACCATCACCAACGGACCAGCACTCAAGCATCGTCTCTTCGCTTCGCATCGACGAAACGAGTAACCGCGTGCCGCTCGCTGAGAGAACGAATTCGGGGAAGTTGAATCGAGCCGGAGGCGCGTTCGTCTTTCTCCGAGTCGCGACTTCAACGACCGTGAGTTTCTGCCACTCCGCGACAAACAGAAACTTCCCATCTGGAGTGAATGCGACCGAACGCGGTTCCCGATACGGCACGGCAGGAGCGAACTGGAATGTGCCGCTGGTGGCGTCCCACACCTCGACATCGTTTTGCATTCCGAATGTGTGCGACGCGACCGCGACCAGCCCATCGGGGCCGACCGCGAGCAGATTCAGCGGTCGCGGATTTTTGCTCTCGATGATTCGCATGATGCTCTCTCGGCGGGCTGGTCGCATCTCGGCGGGCTTACGCCGCGCCGTTCGCCTTGTCTTCCTGTCTTTGTTCCGCGCTCCGCGCTCCGCGCTTCAAAGGTCCACGTCCCACACAACAACCTTCCCGCCGATCTTCTTTGCGCCTTTGCCGATAGTCGCTGCGCGGGTGCCATCCAAACTGAAACACACCGCGCGCAACTCGCCGATCTCCCACGCGAAGCTACGCACCATCTTCCAGGTCGCGGTGTCGAAAAGCTTCACGCTCTCGTCTGTGCCCACCGCCGCCAGAATGGTTCCGCCAGGATGGAACGCGACCGCGCGGCAAGAGTCGTCGGTCAAGTAGGCGATTTCCTTCGGGACTTTCACTGTGGTTGAAAGTGAGCGAAACAGAATCCGTCTCGCCCGTGGATACGCGAAATACTGCCCGGACGGATGAATCGCCATTTTCAGCCCCGCGGAGTCCACAAGCGCGTTGGCCGTTGACTCCTTGAGCACTTCGCGATGAATCAGCGCTCCATCCTCCACCGACCGCACCGCAATGCCATCAGTCAGTTCGTCACCACCGAATCTGTACTCCTGAGCAACAAATACGCCCGCGGGTCCGCACACGTTCCCGAAGCTGTAGTGCGAGCCGAGCGTCGTTGGCTCATCGTCTTCCGGGTCAACCGTCGGCCGGTTGACCGTCCACACCTTGCGAACTCGTTTCTTCGTCTTTGGAGCGAAGTCGAACCGACTGAGTTTCCCCGAAGCGTGGCTGACGATGATGAACCCGACTTCGGGCGTGAAGTGGAACCACGCCGGTCCTTCCGGCACGCCGAACTTGGCATCTCGGCTCTTGTCCACCGTCAGGACACGAGTGCGGCTGTTGCCAGAGAGATACTCGAACAGCAGCGTGCCATCCGAACTGAGGGCGATTCGTTCGAGCGTGGATTGCGTCTTGAAGACCGGTTTCGGCGGCCGATCGAGCCACTGCGGCCACACCTGCACGCAGTCGTTCCCCATCGCGACAAGCGCGAGTCCATCCGGCGAGAAGGCCAGACGGAGTGGGTTGTGGATGTCGGATTGCAGCATGAGCATTCGTTGCGCTCAAAAGGTTAGAGGTCCACGTCCCACACAACGATTTGCCCCAGGTCGCTCCCTGCCGCCGCGAGCGTGCCATCGGGCGAAAAAGCGATGGAGCGCATCTTGCCAATCTTCCAGGTGAATCTCTTTCCGGCTGTCCACTTCGTCGTGTTGTAGAGCTTCACGGTCTTGTCGTTGCTGGTCGCGGCAAGGTGCTTCCCACCAGGATGAAATGCGATCCCCGTGAAGAACTTCTTGTTGTCGCTGACGACAGACACCGGCGGCTTGCTCCATACGCCCGCGGACCAGACCACGAGCTTCTTGCCGTGCATACACACAACGAACTGCCCATCCGTTGATGCGAGCGGAGACTTCGCTCCCTCACCAACCGGTGCGGAAGATCGCAATTCCTTGCCGGTGGAAAGGTCGCGGGCAACGAGAACCACTTCCCAGCGCAGTTTCTTCTCGTTGAAAGGACTCTCGGCCGTGATGACTTCTCCGTTTGCGACAACCGGGTCGTCGTGAATCACGTTGGTTGTCTCGACCGACCACTTGGCGGCTTCCAGAGTTGGATTTGCACGCGGGCGAAGACTGATCTGAGTCTTGTGTCCGCCTCGGCCGTTGAATTCGGAGATGTTTTCGCACACCGCGACCGAATTGCCGTCGGGGGTCAGTGTCGCGGTGAGTCTGGCGTTGGTGTAGTCGCGGCCTTTGGGTCGCGAGCGAGCGATCTTGACCGGTTCGCCTCCGGTGGTGTCGTAAAGGATTGGCATTTCCGATTCGCGACAGATAAGGAACCGGCCGTCGTCGGAGAGTTTCATCGGTCCGCACGGCCAGAGTTGCGAGCTACTCAGAAGTGCAAGTGGTTCAGTCTCCGCTGTGACATCTTCCCAGACCAAGACTCCTCGCGAGCCAAATGGTACGAAGAGGCTCTTGCTATCCGGACCGAACGCCAGAGCAGTTACTTCTCCGCGACCGGCTTTGAGAACCAGCATGCGTATACCTGTTTTGGTAGGTGCCGCGAGCTGAGCGACACTTGCTGTCAGTGTGATCCGCTCGCTCCGCGAGCGACTTTGATGAATTCGCGACCGAGGGAGCGGGTGGCTTGGTGAACCGCGAGGGTAACCGAGCGGGTGGACGCTTCACCCGCTCGGTTACCAGTAGTATCAAGGGGTGGCGGCTCAGGTCAGCAGTTCTCGTTTCGGGGTGTTGAAGCGCCCCCTCCCCCCGCCACCCCCCTGCTTTTCTCCTCTGCTTGGTTTTCCCAGGATTTGTGGGATTTGGTCACTTGGCGGTGCCAAGAGGTGGCGGTTATGGCCCCCAACTCCTTGAAATCATGGGGTTTGATAAAGCCAGGGGGTGGCCTTTATGATTTCTCCCGGCCGAGTGAACTTTCACCCGCTCCCTTGCGGTCGCGGCTCGTGAGTTGGCTGAGATTTCCAGTGTCCAAACGAGCCGCGACCGCAAGGGAGC
>JAKEEV010000008.1 GCA_022616395.1 Planctomycetia bacterium
AGCGGATCATTCGGTGTCCACTCGTGCTCGAACAGCTCGCGGCCCTCCGCGATTTCCGAAGCGCTGGCGGACGGTCCCCAGAGGATGGGAAAGCCATCGGAGAAGAAGTTCCAGTACACGAGAACGGCCACAACGCCCAGGAACCCGAACCCAACAACCCGGCGCTGACCGGTTGGCGACAGACGGAGCATGGCGAGCCTCCGAGTGGCAGATGTGCATTCAACGGGCGATCACCCAGACAACGACGAAAGCCGGGAGCCATTTCAAGAAAGTAGCCCGCCGCTCTGCGGCGGATTCTGAAGACACCGCCGCGGAGCGAGTCGACTACTTTCTCGTGTACCAATATGCCCACGCGATGAACACGACTTGTAGAGGTAGGCGTGCCCACAGCAATACAGGCCGGATTTCGGGAAACTGCTCGCTGTTCAGAGCCATGTGAAGGTTCGCCGGGAAGATCGCGACAAGTAGCGCGATCAGTCCCCAAGCCGCAAGAACGGTGAAACGCGGAATTAACAGCGCTATCCCCAACACGACCTCAAATACCCCGCTGATAATCACCAGTTCGTAATGCCACGGCACGTACGGAGGCATGATCGCCAAATAGAAGTCGGGCTTCCTGAAGTGATTCACCCCAGCCACAACAAAGAACACCGCGAGTAGCCATTTCATCGCGACCTTGAGCTTCTGCATGTGGGCTTCCTGAGAGTCACTTCGGGCGATAGCCGAGTGGGGTTGTTGTAGCGTTCCATTCGAGCGCCGTTCGTTCTTCGCCACGCTCGCCATTGCCAAACATTCAGTTCGCGTGTAACCCGACACGATAGTCCCCCGATGTTTTCACGAGACCGCAATGAACAACGTCCTGAAACTTGGTCTGCCCGCCGGTTCGCTCCAGGAAGCGACCGCGGACCTTTTCCGCAAAGCTGGCTACAAGATCACATTCCCCACACGTAGCTACTACCCCGCGATCGACGACCCGGAACTGCACTGCACGCTCATCCGCGCTCAGGAAATGGGCCGCTACGTCGCCGATGGCTCGCTCGACTGCGGATTAACGGGCCATGACTGGATTGTGGAGAGCGACTCGAAGGTGGTGGAGTTGGCGGAACTGGTTTTCAGCAAGGTGAGCCGCCGACCTGTGCGCTGGGTGCTCGCGGTGCCGAACGATTCGCCCGTGAATGGCCCGAAGGACTTGCAAGGCAAACGCATCGCGACGGAAGTGGTAAACATCACGCGGAAATGGCTCGCGAGTCATGGAGTGACAGCACAGGTGGAGTTCAGTTGGGGAGCGACCGAGGTGAAGCCGCCCAAACTCGCGGATGCAATCGTGGAAGTGACCGAGACCGGTAGTTCACTCAAGGCGAACAACTTACGAATTGTCTGCGACATCCTGACCAGCACAACGCGATTTGTCGCCAACCCGACCGCTGCTGCCGATCCGTGGAAGCGTCAGAAGATGGACGACCTGATTCTCATGCTTAAAGGCGCGATGGCCGCGGAGGGGAAAGTCGGGCTGATGATGAACGTGAGGCGGGCAGACTTGGAGCGCGTGATCGCGCAGTTACCGGCACTGAAGAACCCGACGATCTCGCCACTGGCGGATGCGGAGTGGGTCGCGGTCAACACGATTATCGACGAGGACACGGTTCGGCACATCATCCCGCAACTGAAGGCCGCGGGCGCCAGCGGCATCGTAGAGTATCCGCTCACCAAGATCATTGACTAATGGCGCTCAGGCGATTAACTATCTTCGAGCCACCAGACTTGGCCGAAGACATCCTCCGGGACTTCCGCGCAGCGGAGTTGACGCTTCTCGAACAGCCGCGTGCGCAAGCCCAGAACAGCTTGCCGCGGCGCGGTTGGAGTATCTTCGAGAAACCACGCATTCGACGAAACGGCGGGAAGCCAGTTGCCATCCAGATCAACCGCGCCAAAGCGAAGACGACCGAGGCGATAGGGAAATGTGCCACCGAGAATCGTTACGCTTCGGCCACCAGAACCGGCGGGTGGTTGGTTCAACCACTGAATTGCATCCGCAAACGGTTGCCAAACTTGGAACGGGAAGATCGTCAGTGGCGCGCCAGTATCAAGGACTGTGTCGGGCATCCAGTCATCTGGAAGTTTGTCAGGCTTCGCTCGGTCAACTGCATCGCGCGGCAACACAAACAGCCGAAGGGTCAGTCGCGGGAGTGGGATGTGGTAGATCGTACCAGAGCGATCCTCTGGACGATAGTACGGCACACCAAGCCCACGCCCGACGGGGACAGAGAGCAACCGAATCCGTGCCATTGTGGCTCCATCAACCTTCGATTGGCGGTTCCACATACGTGACCGCGACGTGAGCAGGGTTAATGCCACTCATGTGTTTGAGACGTTCGCGGAGAGCGAGCAGGTCTGGACCGTAGTCGATCAACCGCTTGTCCCAAACCGCGATGTAGTTCCCCGCGAACTGTTCCCAGGCACCGAGGCGGAATTGTTCCTCGATCCATCGCAGGTCGCGAATGTACTCTCTCCACCAAATTGTCAGCGGGAGTTTGTCCGGCCCCTCTTCCCACCTCGGCAAGTCAGGCCGCGGATCGACTCCGTTCGCTGGCGCGCCATTGGTGGAAGTGTCCGCGCCTGTCGTGGCCGGTTCGACTGATGGCGTTGGTTGAGTGTCGTTCGACATGATTCGTCCTCTCGACGTATTTGAATTCACCCTTTGGGCACCGGCCAGCGGCGGAGTGTTCCTCCTTCGTCTCCGGAGTAGAGAGCGTCTCCGCTCGGAGAGAATCCGACTCCGCGCACCGACTTGTTGTGACCGGGATAGGCAGCCAGTTGCAGGCCGTCTTCAGCGCGGTAAATGCGCACGGTGCAATCCACGCCTCCGCTGCCGAGCAATCGACCATCGGGCGAAAGCGCACAGCACAGCACCGGCCCTTCGTGCCCGCTGAGTTTCTGAAATGCGTTACTGCTCGGTTGCCGGATCGCTAACCCATCTCGACCAGCCACCGCCACACGCTTGGCCGCGAATCCCATCGCGACAATCGGGCCGACCGGAGCAGGCAACACGCCCTTCGTCTTGCCCGTCTTCAAGTCCCACTGCCGCACAGTCCCATCCGCCCCGGCAGACAGAAGCGAGTCGGCGGTCACGAACGCCACCGCCGTCACCGCGCCCATATGCCCCTTGATACATGCGGTTGACATCGAGCCGGTCTCGTCTCGAAGCCACAACCACACCATCTTGTCAGCGGAAGCGGCTGCAATTCCCTTGCTGTCTGGCGAGACCGCGACGCCGGTAATATTGTCTGTCGGTCCGCGAAGTCGCTTCCGCTCGGCACCCGTCGCCAAATCCCACAACTGCACACCCATATCGGAAGCGCTCAGTCGGATCGAGCAAGTCGCGGCCGATTTGCCGTTGGGCGCAATGGCCAGCGATTCAACCGTACCAACGTCGCCCGTAATGGTTCGGATTTCCTTGAGAGTCGCGGGGTGCCACAGCTTGAGCATCCCATCACCGCCGCCAGTGAGAACGAACGAGCCATCCGGGGCGACCGCCATTGCGTGAACGCCTCCATCGTGTGCTTTCGCGTACACCGACGACACCACCGGAGCCGCGCTTGTGCCGAGTTTCGGCCCGTCAGTCTTCAACACCACATCGAGAGCCGTAGCCAACTCCGCGGGCGTTTGGTAACGGTCGGAAGGCTCGCGGTTCATCAACTTGCGAATAATGGCATCCACCGAAACCGGAACATCCGACCGCTTGGCCGCGGCCGAGGGGGGCGGTTCGGTGAGCTGCTTGCGAAGCTTCATCGCCAGCGTGTTGCCGGGAAAGGGAACTTCGCCAGTCAGACAGTAGTACATCGCTCCGCCGAGGCTGTAGAGATCGGAACGTGTGTCCGCGGCGCGAGCATCCTCCGCCTGTTCCGGGGCGATGTAGTCGGGCGTGCCGATGAACACGCCGGGGTGAGTCAGGTCGTCGGTATCCGGATCGTTGTGAGTCTTGTCGATGACGCGGGCCAAACCCATGTCGAGAATCTTCACCTTCGGCAGCCGACCCGTTCGGCTTTCCGGAGGAGCAAGCGGAGACGGACTGATCATCAAGTTGCTCGGCTTGATGTCTCGGTGAACCAGCCCGACCTCAAACGCATGCTGAAGCCCCTCGGCCACCTGACGGGCATAGTAAACGACATCCGCGACCGGCAGCGGCCCGGTTTGCTTCACCAGACGCAACAAGTCGATGCCGGGCACGTACTCCATTGCCAAAAATGGAACCGGCCCGTCGAGTTCGGTCTGAAACGCCGTGACGATACTGCTATGGTTCACCCGACCCGCGGCTCGGACTTCGCGGATAAACCGGCTGCGTGTGCCGGGGTGATCGAGTTTAGCGGGTGGGATGACTTTCAGGGCGACCAGCCGGTTCATCCCCGGCTGGCGTGCCTTGTAGATAATGCCCATTCCCCCGCGATTGATCTCCTCGATAATTTCAAAGCCGGAAATGATCTTCCCAGGCCCAACGAGCGGCTCGGCCGCCAGCGAGTGCCGCACTGGCGCGTCCGGCGGGGTGACGATGGTCCCGGTGGAAATCGAAGGATGGGCCGCGGGGTCATTGGCCTCGGTCGTGAGCGTACACACCGGGCAAATTACCCGCAGGTCGTCCGGGACCGGGTCGTTCGACAGATGCGCCCAGGAATGTCCACAGGGACAGGTCAAGCGTCTCGTCGGCATGCGCGGGTCCAGAAAGTCCACACAATGTGTTCACGCGTCTATTCTACCCCATCACCGTGACTCATCTTCGAGAAGAATACAACATCGGTTCGCCAGTCTAAAGGAGTCGGCATTCACTAGACGCCATTCTTCATAGTAGACATCACGCTCCGCGTGATGCCGCCGCGACAGCGGCGGGGGTTCTTTTCGCTCGCGTTGCTCGTGACCTCACGCGGAGCGTGAGAACTACTATGAAGAACGGCACTCCAGAAGAGTGTGCCTACTACTCTGAACACCAGTCCGGTTAGAATCGCCTGAAGGGGAGGAACTCATCATGGCGGTGCGCCTGGTGTGTCGCGCCTGCGGCAAGCGACTGAAGTTACCCGATGGGTATCAACAGAAGCAATCCGCCAGGTGCCCCAAGTGCCTCTCGCCGGTCGATCTGACCGCGGCTCTGGAAGCCTCCGCATACATGCCGGTGGTGACAACAACCGATGCAGAGCGAACTCCTCCATCCCCGACGCCGACAGAGCCAGTTCCTCCTCCGCTTCCCGCCCACCAAGCAGAAAATTCCCTCCCGGAGCCAATTTCCCCCGACTCTTCAACGAAACTGAAAAACCCGCGCGAAGTGCCCTCCGCGAATCCACCCAGATCCCCCATCACCAACAGCAAACCGCTCGAGCTTGACGAAGAAGCCCCTCTGTCGCTCGACGATGACTCTGCGCCTGCCGACCCACTGCCGTTTCGCGTGCCGGTATTCGTTCTGGCGGACGCGCGGAATCGGATCAGCGGGCCGGGTTTTGCCGTAATTGTGCCGCATGGTGTGTTTCTCGAACAGGAGCCGATGCGCCCGCTTGTGTATCTTCCCGTCGGGAGCCTGGCGGAATCGCTCCCCACCGGCGAACTGATTGTGACATTACCAGAGGGCGGAACGGTCGCTCTTCGCTTTCAAGCGCGCTTGCCCCGGCAGATCGCGGCCGATACGCGGGGGTTTCTGGCAGGCGAACGGCCAACCCCGACGCCAGCCGAATACCGACGGAAGTGGTGGCTGCTTTTGCCAGCGCTGATCTTTGGGCTGGGCGTTTCTGCAACACCACTGGTTCTCGCTCGCTACACGGCTGTGGGGCTTGAACTTGGGCTGGCGGTCGGCAGTGTGTTCGCCGTGCTTGCGCTGATCGTCAACGCGGCCGTTGCGGTCTTCTCACGCTGGTCGGTGCCGGGACAGGTAGCGCTCATGCTCTGCGTATCTGTCCTGGTCAGTGGCGTGTTCCTGTTCGGCGCGTCCGTGTATCTTGCCGGTCGGCAGAAAGGAATCGAGGAGGCGAAGCACGATCCTCCTCCACCTCCCCCGCAACCAACTCCGCCTCCACCTTCTCCTCCGGAGCCGCCACCGCCTGAACCGCCTCCGCGTCCGCCCTCGCACATAGACAGGGCTTACAAGAACGGAGTCAGCGCGCTTGAAGATGGACCGGCCGAAGTGACCGCGCTTGCCATCGCGCCAGACGGCAATGCGCTGGGAATCGGCTATGCAGACGGCACCACGTTCATCTGGTTGCTCGATCAGCCCACGTTCAACGCAATGCTTCCTGGTCCCAAATGTGATGGACCAGTGACGCGCATTCAGTTCGACACAACCGGCCGGTTCATTTTCGCCACCTGTCCCGGAGGAGTGGTCGCAACTGTGGCAAACGCGCCTGCTGAAGCTCCGGCCAAGATTCCAGGGACGTTCGTCGCGGTGGTGCCCGAACTCAATGCCGAGCGCGTGCGATTCGCGGCCGTTCGAGCCAACACCGTGCAGCAACGCTTTCTGTCGCAAGACTTCATTCTGAATCCGCCGAAGGCGAAGGACTTCGCGCTTCCTGGCAAGGGAGACGAGATCATTCCCGCAATCTCAGCGCCGAGCGCACCCAAACCGACGGGGCCAACGTTTTTGGCGTGGCACCCCAACGGGAAACTGATTGCCGGGCAACCAGACGGCTCGATTGCAACCTGGGCCAACACGATGAAGCCCGAACCGCCCATCCGCGAACACAAGGCCGCGGTGAAGGTGTGGGCGGAGTATCTCGATTGCGGGGATTTCGCCACCGGAGACGAGCGGGGAAACGTCGGTTACTGGCCGTTCAAGTCAACGAAGCCGAAAGTCTCCTCCGTGTTCAACACGCCAATCACCGCGCTGTCGTTTAGCCCATCGGGAGCATTCCTGGCCGTAACAGACAACACCGGCTGGCTCGCGATCTGGGATGTAGTAGCTGAAAAGGCCGTGCATCGCGTGAAGCGCCCCGTCGCGCCGAAGGCGATTGCGTTCGGCCCGACCGATGAAGTGATTCTCATCTCATCCAGCAAGACGGTCGAGGTGTGGTCGGTTCCAGCTTTGGTGAAGTGAACTCACACGCGCGAAACCCGTTTCTTCGCTTTGCAGTGAAAGCGCTCTTCGCAACGGTGGTATTGGGAAGTAAGCAGCGGGCGCTCAAGCGTCAGGAAGTCGAGAAGGCGTACCTCGTGGCGAAGATCGAGTTCGATGCGATCATTCGCACGACGCCCACCGTGGTCAACGGCGTGCTGTTCGTCGCGACCGAGAAGACGCTTTATGCCATTCGCGGATCGCAGTGATCGAAACGGAACACTCTCCGATCCGCGAGAACGTCGGACCCCGACCCATTTCCTCCGCAACCGGCACGATGGTTGCGACCTGTCTTTGTGTGTTTCAAAACGCCCCGAAACACAATCAAATCTGTCGCCCTTGGATCGCCCGAAAAGCGAGAAGGGGGAACTTTATGATTCCCAACTCCATGAACTGTCGGTTAGGTTGCGA
>JAKEEV010000792.1 GCA_022616395.1 Planctomycetia bacterium
ACGGCGACCGGTGCTTGTGTCATCGCGGTGGTCAGCGCGATGCGCAGGAGCCGAGCGGAGATCGTGTGTGTATCGAGCGGGTAGCCCATTGGCGGCTCGTCGGCGGTGCCCTGTCGGGCGTTGTACACCAGCACGAATGCCCATGGCAGAGCTGGCCAACAATGGGCTGCGACTCCCGCAGGCGGAACGAGCCACAGACCGAGCTTCGGGAAGTGTGCATGATACAGCACCGGCAGCAGATTCAGGAAGGCTCGGCGAGCGCGGAGCAACTCCAGAAGCGTTTGTACCTCCGCGGCCTTCTGCAACTGCCCTAACCGACCAACTTGCGCGAGATTATCCGCGCGCAGCATCTTTGAAAGCCCCTCAGCGACCGGCCCGGCGTTCTCCTCGTCATCGGCCCATTCAAACAGCGGCTCCAGATCGAACCAGAACCACAACTCGCCGAGCGCTCGCGGTCGGACAGTCAGTAACCCCACGAGTGCCGTTTCCAGCAATTCGGGTTGACTCCCTCCGATGGCACGAGTTGCGTCGCGCCAGTCTGCGCATGGTGCAAGGCGGTTGCCTAACTCGAAGAGAGCCGGGTAAGGCTCGCGAAGCGCGAAGTGTGACGCCAGTAGCGCCACCGCTGGCGCGAGATTGTGGCCAGTGGGCTTTTTCTTCTTCCCGCCGGCCTTTCGGCTGCCCGCGTTGCGGCCAACCAGTTCGTCTTCGAGTTCCTCCGCCTCGCGAGCCTCGGTGTCAGCGGCTTCCTGTGCGCGCATTCGATCAAGGTCGCGGTAGTAATCTTCTTCGGGGTCAGTTCGGGGAGGGTCGTAAGGGGGGTCAATCGGCTGCCCCGGTTCGGTCAGGCCCGGCAGATCGGATTCGCGCGCGAAGCCATGCTTGACCAGATACAGAGCCTCCTCGCGGGTCAACGCTCCGCGTGCCCAGAAGTGATGCACGAGTTGTTCGATCACCCGCATGGCATTAACCGTGATACATGCGCAGCGCCCGCGTACGCACAAGCGCGCTGCGGTCCCAAATGCGGTCCTCGATCAGTTCGGGCACGCGCTCTCGTCCGTGGGCCGACTCATCCCACCACCACAAGTCAAGCAGTTCCAACCCGGCCCATCGATACCAACTCACACGGTGTTCGAGAAGGTCTGTGATGTAGTTCGGAGGTCCGTTGATCGTGCGGAAATAGTCAAGCACGCAAGCCCGTTTGTCATCCCGTGTCGCGGTTGCTCTGAGGCGGTCAATCGCGCGCTCCACAAGCTCTTTCGCTTCGGCAAGTCCTGTCCCCGCCAGCGTCCGCTGATGCTTGATCATCCAGATCTTCTGAGCAACAACCCCGGTCGAGCCGAACCCGCACATCAGCGCGAGGAACAGCAATCCGCCTTCCGGGTCGTTCGCGACACACTGATAGACGCCATTCCAGTTTACCGTTTGTGGCGCGTTCGGGTCGTCCGGTCGCGGAACGTGAACCGAGATGGCCGCTTCATCGTGCGATTCGGGCGGGTTCAAGAGTGCGTGAATCTTCGCGGCGATTTCCGCTGGCGCCGCGGCGAACACCTCCGACAGTTCGTGAAGCAGTTTGTGAGCCTGAAAGATACGATCCACAACTCCGCGAAGCACGGC
>JAKEEV010000793.1 GCA_022616395.1 Planctomycetia bacterium
CGCGAGTACGCGATCGGTGACGAACACCTTGTCGCCGACAACGGCCGGACCCGAATATCCGCCCGCGACCGGGGCTTTCCACAGAACTTTCGGTCCGCCCTTGGGGAACTTCTCGAGGATGCCAGCCTCGCGCCAGATGTTGTCGCGTTTCGGTCCCATCCACTGCGGCCAGTCATCGGCACACGCGAAGGAAGCGACCAGAAGCACCGCGACCAGCGCCAGGTTGTTGCGAATTGACATGGAGTACCTCCTCTGAACTGAACGAGTGGATATGATCGTCCCCAAGAGCGCATCGGGCAAGAGGAAAGGCAGATACTCAAGGCGAAGCAAAAGGATCGCTCATGGACGGACAAAACCCACAACCGCAAGTCGCCATCCTCGGCGGCATCAACGGCGCGGGGAAGACAACCGCGTCGCAACGACTCTTGCGAGATGCGTTACGGATTCCCCTCTTCACCAACGCGGATACGATTGCGCGCGGATTGAATGCGTTCGATCCAGAATCGGAGGCGATTAAAGCCGGGCGGATCATGCTCGAACACATGCGAGAACTGGCGAAAGCTCGCCGGAGTTTCGCATTCGAGACGACTCTCGCGGCGCGAACCTACGCTCGCTGGCTTGGCGAACTGAAGCGAGACGGGTTCGCCGTTCACCTGTTCTATTACTGGCTCGATAGCCCAGAATTGGCCATCAACCGCGTCGCGGAGCGGGTGAAAGCAGGTGGACATCATGTCCCGGATGACACAATCCGCCGACGATATTCACGCAGCGTGCGGAACTTTCTCGAACTTTATCGCCCGGTGGTGACAACGTGGCAGGTGTATGATAATAGCAACGGGCGGTCTCGCTTGATCGCGGTGAACAACAGCTATTTCGACACAATCGTTGACGAACCCACTTGGGAACTCTTCATCAGGAGTGCTGACAATGGCGGAGCCAACAACACTGCCGACGACTGACATCATCGACCAAGCTGCAGTCAATGCGGCTCACGAACAGGCGGCTCGCGACGCGCTGCTCGAACACGCCCGCATGGGCCGGTCGGTGTGCGAATCTCGTGACGGGAAAGTGGTGTGGATTTCGCCGGCGGAAATCTTTGCCCGGTACGGTCTCGACGAGAACGGCAAGCCAAAGGCCGAATAGCACCAACACAGATTGACCGCGCGTGTTTACAATACCGTCATGCACGCCATCCTGATTGCCGGGGCCGCTCTGGTCGGGTTGCCCATCCTGCTGCACCTCATCATGAAGCAGGAGCCGAAACGGCTCAGCTTCCCCGCATTCCGGTTCCTCAAACAGAAGCTCAAAACCAACCAGCGCAAGCTCCGCCTGCGCCATTTCATCCTGCTGGCGCTGCGGATGCTCCTCATCTTGCTCTTCTGCCTGGCGCTTTATCAGCCCACATTCAAGAGCGATCAGTTCCGCATCCACGGCGAGCAACCGCTCGCGGTTGTCATCGTCATCGACACAAGCCCCAGCATGGGCTACATGGCCAACAACAAGACGCGACTCGCGGAGGCCAACGAGCGCGCGCTGGAGTTCCTCAAGGAGTTGCCGGAGAAATCTTCGGTCGCGGTTCTGGATACGTCCGACCCCAATAGCGCTCACTGGCAAGACATCACCGAGGCACGCAAGCGAATCGAGGAACTCAAAGAACCACGCGGAGGAAATCAGCCGATCAGTTCGGCGGTCGCGGTCGCGTATCAGTTACTTCGCACCGTCGAGCAGGAAACGGAAGCTCCCGAACCGCTCACGAAGCTGGTCGTGGTCCTCACGGATCGCACGGCTGCGTCTTGGGACGCGGGGCGAACGGAAGACCTCAAGAAGCTCCAAGACACAGTTCCCGAACCCCGGCCGGTACACGTTGTCTTCGATTTGGGCGTCGATCAGCCGGCGAACGTCGCCATTCTCTCGGCTGACATGAAGCCGCAGGTGATCCCGGCCAATCAGCCCGCGAACATCACCGTTACCGTCAGCGCGGTGGGGAGCGACCGCTCGGTGGATGTCACACTCTTGGGGCAAGTTCTTGGCGCGAAGAAAGCGGAACCGAAAACGATCTCGGTTCCCCCCGGAAACACGCGTGCGGTTACCTTCGACTTGCGCCAGCCGGAAGAGGGGCTGTATCAGGTCGAGTTCAGCCTGGCGGCAGACGACAAGTTGATGTTCGACAACAAGCGATTCCTGACCTTCAAGGTGGGTCTGGCGCGGAAAATCCTGACGATCACCGACGACCCGGACTCCGCGGCGTTCTGGCAAGCGGCACATGTCGCGGTGAAGAACCCGGAGTTCACTTGCCTGGTCGCGACCCCTCACGAATTGAAGATCGAGGGCGCACAAACGCTGGTTCAGATTCCGAAGGACCGCTCGAAAGTCGAGGACAAGCCGGAGTTGCTCACCCACGACCTGCGCGAGTTCGAGGTGGTCTGTTTGCTCAAAGTGAAGAAGCCCAACGAACAGTTGGCCGGGGCAACACTCTGGGACAAGCTGCGCCCGTACCTGCAAACCGGCGGCAAGCTCATCGTCATGCCCGGCGACCGAGGATGGCTCGACGACGCCGACTATGGCGCTGCGAATGACCTCATGCCCGCCAAGTTCAAACAGCTACTCCTCACGAAGAAACTCAATCCGCCACAGCAGACCGCGCCCGGCTGGGAGAACCCGCGCGACGGCAAGGAAAGCGGAGTGACCTGGGTGCTGGACGAGAAAGCACTCAAGCACCCGATGCTCAAGCCCATCGACGAGTGGAGACAGCAGAAGAGCGAGCGCGTGGATGTGCTCTTCAATCCGCGTCTGACGAAACAGTTCTGGGAAGTGGAGAAGGACAAGGACGCGAGCGTGGTGGCCTATTATCGCACTGCCGAGAAGCTCGAAGATTGCCACCCGGCGGTGCTGGAACGTGTCGTGCTCGACCCGAAGGACAACAACAAGCCCAAGGGCAAAGTGCTGATGCTCACGACTCGCATGGACGTGATGACCGATGAGGACCAGAGGAAGTGGCACGACTACTGGAATCTGGACGATTCAAGCTGGTTCGCTGCGTTCCCGTACTTGCTCGTGAGATACCTCGCCGGCGATACGGCGGACGCGAACTTCAACTACAACACCGGGGCAACGGTCACTGTCCCGCTTCCGCGTGGGCGCATCGGCCGCGAGAGCGTGGTCGCACTCGATGGCCCAAAAACCATTAGCGGTGATGATGCGATCATCCGTCCGGGCGAGAAGCAGACCGAGATTCGCGTCGGCCCTCCGAAGACGAACGCGGCCGGGAACTTCCTCTTGTCGGTGACGAAGGACGGCGCGAAGATCTGGAAGGACGGTTTCAGCGCCAACGAGTTGCCGGAGGAGAGTAACCTGGAAAAAGTTCCAGTGGAACTGATCGAGGAACTGGTCGAGAAGGACCGCGTGATCCCGGTCGACCGCAACGTGTCTCTTCGCGAACTACTCGACGTGAAGCTCGGCGGCCCGATCGATCTCTTCCCGTGGCTCTTGATCGCGGTGCTCATGCTCCTCGTCCTCGAAGGCCTCGTCGCCAACCGCTTCTA
>JAKEEV010000098.1 GCA_022616395.1 Planctomycetia bacterium
CTCGCGAGTGCCTCATCGTGCAGTCCGAGTTTGTGTTCGGCCCATCCCTTCCAGCGGAACAAACTCTCATGAGCCGGGTCGAGCTTCAGCCCTTCAACCGCCCTCTCGCGTGCCTCGGCGAATCGGTTCAAGTTGTAGAAGATGTTCGCGAGCATCGCGAATGCCCAGACGTATCGCGGATTGAGCTTCAGCGCTTGCTCGGCCGGTTCCAGAGCCTCCTTGAATTTGCCAAACCAGTTCAGCGCCCACGCCAGCGTGCCGTGTGCCCACGGATCGCGTGGAGCCTTGCGGACACCCTCGCGGGCCGCCTCGATGGCTTCTTCCTTCTTGTTCAGGCCGATCAGCGCGCGGGCCAGATTCGTGTACGAAGCGCCCCAGTCGGGATTCTTCGCGATGGCTTCGCGCGCAGCCTTCTCTGCGTCCGCATATCGGCGCAGATCAAGCAAAAGGTTCAGTCGCTCGTTGTCCGGGATCATGGGCATTTAGCAGAGACCTAACCCCGCTCGCTTTGCTCGCTGCCCCTTCCCTAACAGGGAAGGGGGTTGGGGGGTTAGGTTCTTCTGTTAATCCGCAACATAAGGATTGGTTCGCTTCTCGTGGCCGATGGTCGTAACCGGACCGTGGCCGGGGTAAACAACCGTGTCTGGCGGAAGCGGCCACAGCACGCGGCGAATGTTCGCCTTCAGTTGCTCCATGCTTCCACCGGGGAAATCGGTGCGACCGACCGATCCGCGAAACAGCACATCCCCGCCGAGCACCATCACCGGTTTTGTGTCTCGAAGGATATACACCACATGCCCCGGTGAGTGCCCCGGCACCTCGAACACGTCCATTGCGATGTCCGCGACTCTCAGAGTTTCGCCTTCGGTTACCACTTTGTCCGCGGGCGGGCTTGTCACGTCGAAGCCGAAGAGCGCGCCGATGTTCCGCATCGGGTCGGTGAGCATCGCGGAGTCACCAGCGCCGATGATAATGGGGATGTCCGGGTAAGCTGCCTTGAGCGTGGCGTTTCCGGCCATGTGGTCGCAGTGTCCGTGCGTGCAGACGATGGCGACCAGGGTAAGATCGCGCTCACCGAGTGCTTCGAGGATGAGTTCTGGCTCGAAACCGGGGTCGAGCGCGAATGCTTCCCGGTTGCCGTCCTTCCAGACGATGTAGGAGTTCTCCGCGAACGGCTGCGATTCGATGGTGAGAATCTGAACGGACATAAGCACTCCGCGGGCGGTAGATAACGCGAAAGCAGAAGAATTTTTGACGGGATAACAGGATAAACACGATTCAGAGTTCTGATCCTGCTTCATCCTGTTATCCCGTCAAACTCTTCTGCGTGACAACTTCGCCGAGTCAATCCACTTCACCATTCATTTTACACA
>JAKEEV010000794.1 GCA_022616395.1 Planctomycetia bacterium
AACGGCTGATGAGGCACCGCCGACATGACGACCAACAACAACGCCCAACCTGCGGCGTCTGATGCTGCCACAAGTGGCGAGCGAAAATCGACTTCGGGAACTACACCCAACGCAATCGGATTCCCGAACGACCGCCGGAAACGCAATATCCCGGTGGCGACCGATCGCCGGCGCGCGGAGAACGCCGCTGCCAAGCGCAAAAGCAGCGAGCGCCGACGGCTGATCGACCCAACCACTTGCGAACGCGATTATACCGACGACGAAACCGAGTTCATGAAGGCCATGGATCGGTACAAGCGGGAGAACCGCCGACCGTTCCCAACGTGGAGCGAAGTGCTGGAAGTTCTGCGCTCGCTCGGTTATCGTCGCGTCGCCGAACCGACCGCACTCCCCGGTAAGGGATCGGGAGTTACTCAAGCAACCGCAACGACTCCCGCACCAACGACCACTCCTCCGCCGGCCGCCGCGAAGGGATAAGTGAAACCGCTCCCTTGCGGTCGCGGCTCGTTGTGGTTTTGAAGTATTGAAGCGATGAAACGAGCCGCGACCGCAAGGGAGCGGTCAGACGGCTCGCTCATGTGGCAAGGAAGCCGTCATGAAATTGTTCATCAGCGCGGGTGAGCCGAGTGGCGATCTGCACGGCTCCAATCTCATTCGCTCAATCCTCTCCCAACAACCCAACGCACAAATCACCGCGCTCGGCGGGCCGCTCATGGCGGAAGCCGGGGCGAAGGTGCTTTATCCGCTCACCAGTCTCGCGGTGATGTGGTTGGGGCAAGTCATTCGCAACTTGCCGACATTCTTTCACGTCGGCGATCTCGCGATTAGGCACGTTCGCACCGCGCGCCCGGATGCAGTTGTGCTGATCGACTACCCCGGCTTTCACTTTGAAGTCGCGAAGCGCATTCGCGACTTCGGCGTGCCTACTTATTTCTTCGTCCCGCCGCAAATCTGGGCGTGGAAGCAATGGCGCGTGCGGAAAGTGCGGAAATACTTCACCGGCGTGCTGACAGCGCTGCCATTCGAGGATGAGTGGTATCGCAAGCGCGGCGTGAAGACTTTCTACGTTGGCCACCCGTACTTCGACGAACTCGCGCGCCAACAACTTGATACTTCCTTCCTTGCCGACCAGCGAGCCAAACCCGGCGTGCGCATTGCCATTCTCCCCGGTTCGCGCAATAAAGAAGTCGCGATGAACGCGGAGATGATGCTCGGCGCGGCCCGCAAGATTCACGCGGTTCGTCCAGAGACGCGATTCCTCGTCGCGGCATTCAATCCGCAACAGGCAGAGGCGGTGCGCGCGATGGTTCCCACAGGTGTGCCGGTCGAAGTGCATTCGGGCCGCACGCCGGAGATCATCGAACTGGCGGAAGTCTGCACCTCGGTGTCCGGTTCCGTCAGTCTGGAGTTGATGTATCGAGCCAAGCCGACGGTGATCGTTTACCGGCTGCACAAGCTTTACCGATTCCTCGCACGGCAGTTCCTCAAGTCGAAGTTCATC
This sequence comes from Planctomycetia bacterium, assembly GCA_022616395.1. Lineage (GTDB taxonomy): Bacteria > Planctomycetota > Planctomycetia > Gemmatales > Gemmataceae > Gemmata. The sequence continues at coordinate 1,502 of JAKEEV010000794.1, forward strand.
ACGCTGGTCAATCTTCTGGCGGATGAGGAGCTGTATCCCGAACTCCTGACCTCACACGACGAGTCCGACCGCATCGCGGGTCACATTCTGGGTTGGCTGAACGATCCGGTTGCCCGCGCGGCGCTGATGAATCGACTTGTGGTGCTTCGTGATCGCGTTGCAGTGCCCGGCGCTTGCGACCGAGCCGCAGCGTTTCTGCTGGGGACGCTCGGCGAGCAGAAGAACCGCGCAGCGGCGTGAGAAACCGCCCGCGACCTTCCGTCTGTCCCCATTTCGAGATTCCACGACTCAGGTAGAAGAATCCTCGGCGTGATCTTCGTGGGTCAACTACCCGCTCTCTGACCAGTAGTATCAAGGGGTGTCTGGTTGGGTCAGCAGTTCTCGTTTTTGGGTGTTGAAGCGCCCCCTCCCCCCGCCACCCCCCTGCTTTTCTCCTCTGCTTGTTTTCCCAGGATTTGTGGGGTTTTCTCACTTTGCGGTGCAAAGAAGCGGCCGTTATGGCCCCCAACTCCTTGAAAAGCTGGGGTTCTCGAAGGGGAGGGG
>JAKEEV010000099.1 GCA_022616395.1 Planctomycetia bacterium
ACCGCACGGTTCATGGTGCGATGCTTCGCCTTGAACACCCGACCCAGCGCGCTACTACCAAGTCGTTCGAGAATGACGTATTGACCCAGACGGAATCCATCCGGGCGGCCCGCGAGCAGTCGGTCAGCCTGATACGGAGTCAGTAACCCGGCCGCGACAAGCGCGCTTGCTGCATCCGCTGCTGATCCGGGCGGGGCGATGGTCGATGCTCTGGTGAGGTGGTGAGGAGCAAGAATATCTGCCGCGCGAATTGCCGCCAGCAGTGCCTCGCGGTCGGCGGGACTGCTCTGCGAACTGATCGCGTCGGCGCTTGTCGAGAGTTGAGTGGAAGAAGCGCTCATGGGCGACAAACCATGTCGGCGGGAAACACGGCGGGGTGCGGTCGAGATGCTTTCCCCTTCGCCGGGAGCAGGTAAGGGCGGATCTTCCAACGGGAGAACCACTGGAAATCACTCCAACTGTAGGAGACGATTCCGACTGCCGCCGGGCGTTCCTCACAAATCGCCCGCGCTGACCAAACGCCACCAATCAGACGACTCGAACGCAACGGCTGACGTCACGGAACTGTCACGCGGAGCCACGGTGATTCGCGCCCGAGCAATTCCTTTACACTTCGGCGCGAATGCGTCTCCGAGGCGAACCCGCCCGCAAGGGCGGTGGGTTGTGTTCCGTCGCTGACGCTTCCGGCTCTGAACCCACCGCCCTTGCGGGCGGGGTTCGCCAAGACCACCACCTTGCGGGGTTCGCCTCTGCCGGTTTTCCGCTCGCCCGTTGAGGTTCCGGCGTTTATGCTGTTAGTGTTCCCACCATGCGGGCATTCCTGCCCCGAACGACGGGCGATCCTGACCCGGCACGCCGCGCGAGGACTTCACAAATGTTACCCGCCTTCATTCGGACACGTTTCACCCCGTCAGCTTGCGCGCGAGGGTTGGGCCTGGTCCTCGCCTTGCTCGTAACGGCTTCTCCAACACTCGCCGCTCCGCCCCTTGATCCCGACGAACAGAAAGCCGTCATCGGCGAACCCGCCACTCTGGAAGTGTTCCCCGCGAACGTCACTCTCACTGGCATTCGCGATGCCCGACAACTGGTTGTCACCGCGAAGTACGCGGACGGTTCGTTAAGAGACCTGACAGGCGTGGTGCAGGCGAAAGTCGAACCGGCGGGTGTGGTCGAGCTCCAAGACGGCCTGTTCCTTCGTCCGAAGAAGAACGGCAACGCGGTTGTCATCATCAACGCCAGCGGGAAGGAGTTCCGGGTTGCCGTGACCGTCGCGGGGATGGATGAGCCGTCGCCAGTCAGCTTCCGACGAGATGTGATCGCCACTCTGAACGTCGGCGGGTGCAACGCGGGTGCCTGTCACGGCACGCCCAGCGGCAAGAACGGCTTCAAACTCTCTCTGCGCGGATTCGACCCGGCCGCGGACTTCATGCAACTCACACGCGATCAGTTCGGCCGGCGAACTGGTAAGCACGATGCTCGACAGAGCCTCGTGTTCCTCAAGGCGGTCGGCCACGTGTTGCACGAGGGCGGACTGCGGTTCGGGGCAACGAGCGTGCCGGGCGAAATGCTCACCGCGTGGCTTTCCGAAGGGTTGAAGGATGACCCGGCCACCCTCGCGCCGATCAAGAAAATCGAAGTGACTCCAACCGCCCGCCTACTCAAGACGCCCGCGAAGTGGCAGCAACTTTCCGTGCTGGCGAACTTCGGCGATGGCGTGAACCGGGACGTGACTCGGTTGACCGTCTTCAGCAGTTCCGATCCGTCCATCGCGGACGTGAGCGCAACGGGGATGGTCGAGTTCAAGCGATCGGGCGAGGTCGCGGTGCTCTGTCGGTATCTGGAAGAACTCGTCTCCGTGCGGCTGACCTATCTCGAACCGCGTGAGGGGTTCGTCTGGCCCAACCCGCCAGAGACGAACTTCGTCGATACGCATACCTTCGCCAAACTCAAGCAGATGAGCATCACGCCATCGGAACTGTGTGAAGACCACGAGTTCGTGCGCAGAGCGTATCTCGATTGCATCGGCCGGATGCCGACTACCGACGAATCGAAAACCTTCCTGGCGAGCAAGGATCCGAAGAAGCGCGAGAAGCTCATTGATGCTCTCGTCGAGATGCCGGAGTTCGCGGACTTCTGGGCGCTCAAGTGGGCGGATGTTCTGCGTTCGAGTCGCAAGACGATTCAGGTGAAGGGAAGCTACGGCATGCAGGCGTGGCTCCGCGGGCACTTCCTGCGGAACACGCCGATGGACAAGGTCGTTCAGGAAATCATCACCGCCAACGGCAACACATACTCCAACCCGCCCGCCAACTACTACCGCATCGCCAAAGACCCAACGAGCCTCGCCGAGACAACCGCGCAACTGTTCCTCGGCGTGCGAATGCAATGTGCGAAGTGCCATAATCACCCGTTCGAGCGGTGGAGCCAGGACGATTACTACGGAATGGCCGCGTGGTTTGCTCGCGTGAAGACCAAGCCCGCGCCCGTGGTCGGCACTCGCCCGCCTGGTCCGCCCGCGGCCGAAGTGGTCTTTCTGCTTCGCGATGGCGAAGTGATCCAACCGCGAACCGGCAAGCAGATGAAACCGCGTTTCATCGGCGTGGGCGATGCTGACGTGAAGCCCGGTGAAGATCGCCGCGCGGTGCTCGCGACGTGGATCACTTCGCCGGAGAACCCGTTCTTCTCGAAGTCGGTCGTCAATCGTGTGTGGTTCCACCTGATGGGTAGAGGGATCGTGGACCCGGTGGACGACTTCCGCGACTCCAACCCCTCGTGTAACGATGAGTTACTCGATGCTCTGGCGAAGGACTTCGCCAAGAACAAGTTCGACATGAAGCTCTTGGTGAAGACAATCATGAAGTCGCGGACGTATCAACTCTCCGCGCAGCCGAACGACTTCAACCGAGACGACAACAAGTATTTCTCGCACACGGTGACGAAGTTACTCACCGCGGAGCAACTCCTGGACGCGATTTGCGACTTCACCGCTCTGCCGGAGAAGTTCGCGGGGCTTCCTCTGGGCACGCGGGCAATTCAACTTCCCGATGGCGAGGTGAACCATCCGTTCCTGAAGGCGTTCGGTCAGCCGGCGCGCGAACTGGCGTGCGAGTGCGAACGCGAAAGCGATGGCAACCTCGCGCAAGCTCTGCAACTCATCAACGGCCCGACGGTCAACGAGAAAGTTCGCAACCCGAACAACCGGCTCGGCAAGCTGCTCGCGGCCAAGATGACCAACGAGCAGATTCTCACGGAACTGTACTTCGCGGCTCTCGGCCGCGCCCCGTTCGATGACGAGAAGCAGATCGCGCTCGATCACGTCAACAAGCGCGAGGACAAGCGCAAGGCGTGGGAAGACGTCGTCTGGGCGCTCATTAATACAAGAGAGTTCCTGTTCAGGCATTGAGCGCGCGAAACGCAATCCAGAGTTTCGACAGGATAACAGGATCGACACGATCATGATTTCATGATCCTGCTTGATCCTGTTATCCTGTCGAATTCTTCTTTCTGTCCCTGTTGGTTCACCACCATGCGCCCCTTCCTGTCGTTCGCCTTCCTCCTCGTCCTTGCGCACCACGCACACGCAACCGAGCCGAAGCCGCTGGAGTTCAAGTTCACCTTCGACAAGTCCGCGTGTGAGGAGCCGTTCACCGGGCGCGTATATGTCACATTCCGCACTACTCGCGCGTCTCCACCAACCGGGTTGAACTGGTTCAAGCCCGAACCGGGGCTTGCCAAGGACGTGAAGAACTGGAAGCCGGGCGAAGCGCTTGTGCTCGATGACAAGGCGATTGCGTTTCCGAGTCCGCTTGCGGAGTTGAAACCGGGGAAGTATTTCGTTTGCGCGGTGATGGATCGCGACCTCGGCGGAACCTCCTTCCTCGCCAGCCCCGGAAACGTCTTCTCGAAGGCCGTGCAACTGGAACTCGACCCGAAGACATCCGGCACAATCGAATTGAAGCTCGATCAGGTCGTGAAGGGACGCGAGTTCAAGGAAACAGACACCGTCAAGCTCGTGGAGATCGAAAGCAAGCTGCTGACCAAGTTCCACGGCAAGCCGATGCAGATGCGCGGGGGTGTTGTGCTTCCTCCTTCGTTCGCGAAGGAACCTGAGCGGAAGTATCCGGTTGTGTACGAAGTCACCGGCTTCGGCGGGAATCACTTCGCGGCGATCAACGCGGCCAACCGCAAGGCGTGGAACGTCGGCGACACCGAGATGATCTGGGTTGTGCTCGATGGAAATTGCCGACTGGGTCATCACGTCTTCGCGGACTCCGAGAATAACGGGCCAGTGGGCAAGGCGCTTGTGGAAGAACTCATTCCGCAACTTGAGAAGCTTTACCGTGGAAGCGGAGTGAGATTCACAACGGGTCACTCATCCGGCGGATGGAGCAGTTTGTGGTTGCAGGTAACTTACCCCGACACGTTCGCCGGGTGTTGGTCAACCGCGCCGGACCCGGTGGATTTCCGCGACTTCCAGTTGGTGAACATCTACGCGAAGGGCGTGAACATCTTCACCGACCCGGAAGGGAATCGGCGTCCGCTTGCACGGATGAGCGGCAAACCTGTCCTCTTTTACAAGCCGTTCTCGGACATGGAAGAGTACATGGGTCGCGGCGGGCAACTCGGCTCGTTCGAGGCGGTCTTCAGTCCGCGCGGAAAGGACGGCAAGCCGCGAAAGCTCTGGAACCGCAAGACGGGAGCGGTTGATCCCGAAGTCGCGAAGGCGTGGGAGAAGTACGACATCCGACTTGTTCTGGAGAGGAACTGGAAGACGCTTGGCCCGAAGCTCGCGGGCAAGATTCACGTCTTCTGCGGAGAAGAGGACACGTTTTACCTTGACGGCCCGACGCGGCTCTTCAAGGAGTCTTTAGCAAACTTGAAGAGCGACGCGGTGGTGGAGTTGTTCCCGAAGCGTCATCACGGCAACCTGGTCGATGCCGCGCTACGCAAGCGGATGAACTCGGAGAAGGCCGATGCGGTGAGGAAGGCGGGAGAGTAGGCAACTCACGGAGCGAGTTGCCGACTTCGTAACTATACAAAAGTATCCTAATAGAGCGGTGCGGTTGAGTTGGAAACTATCCAAAAATGCGCAGGGGATATGTGGCAATGTTGGCAATGTTGGCATCCTGCTGGTCAGCCCGTGACCACTCCTGGGCTTCGGACACCCAACCGAGTTCAGCTTCTTTCAGATTCTTGTGGGACGATTCGGAAACGGAAAGTAGGCGACTCGCTCTCGCGGAGCGAGTCGCCTACTTTCACATCACCATTCCCAACCCCGCGGCGGGCGTTACTCCGGGCACCGCGAAGAGCTTCAATCGCTCAACTCGCATTCGCGGGCCGTTCACATGCACGATGCGAATCGTGGCCGGCCCCTCGCGGTGCACGTGGAACGCCAAGTCGCGCGCGTTGGGCAACAACCACGATGCCGCGATGCAGCACTTGGCGCGAACGGCCCGGTCGTGAAGCACTTCAAACGAGAGCGTTGACTCTGGGTCCGCGCTGGCCTCAAACTCCGCGACATACCGGCCAGCGGGAAGTCGCAGATGCATTTCGTAGGTCGTTGAGTTCGGGCGATCCATGTCAGCTCCCAGATTCTCCCTCATCAGTTTGCGCGGTTGGCGATTGGCGTAAGCAGTTTCGGCAAGTCGGTCGCGATGAATGCACACGACGTTCCGCACGAATGACCCGGCGGGGAAGTCGCTCGGCGTGTGAATGTCCTCGTAAGAATTCGCATCGAACGCATCGTAGCCGAGTTCGCGGACGATGTTCACCGCGCGGAAGTCCTCCACGCGCTGTTCCAAAACCAGATGCGGCTTTCCACGCGCAAGCCACTCGCGGAAGCCGTTGAGCGCGTGAGGTTCGGCTCCTTCGATGTCCATCTTCACCACGTTGGGGAACAGGCCATAGCGCGCGGAAAAGTCGTCGAGCGCGAGTGTGGGAATTGCTGTTTCGGTCGTTTCGGGCGAATCTGGGTCGATGGTGCCGTTCACCTCGGCGGCCATCGGCGAATTCTTCGGAATCATCATCGTGACCCACTCGCCGGTCGTGTGCCAGACGGCCGCGTGAACGAGGTGGACATTCGAGAGAGTATTCGCGGCGCAGTTGTTGGTTAGCTTGGGAAGCATCTCGGTGTTTGCTTCAAATGAACAGACAAGTCCGCGTGGGCCAGTCGCGCGCGCCATCACCTGAGTGAGAGCGCCGTCGAAGGCACCCACATCGAAGCACACATCTCCGGGCCGAATGAGATCGCGGAGCGCCAGGCACACCGCGGATTCGCCGACAACCGGCTCGAACCACGCGGGGATGTCGCGCACCAGCCAGCCAGCCTCCGCGACTCGGCCATCGAGGACACCAACGAGCCGATCAAATCCACTTCGACGAACCAGCCGGAGGTTGAACACCTTCAACGCGGACTGCACGAGCGACTTTGCGGTCTTCATCCGATTCCCCCCGAATAGAATGTGCGACCCAACTTCTTACGGGGAAACCGCACGCGGGAGCAAGGCCAACCCAAAAAGTGCAAGTGGCGAGTATGGGTGTTTCGTGTGCGAGTGGCGAGTGTGAGTGTGAGTGAATACCAAGAACCGTAGCGGTTCCGGTCTTCGGTCGTTCACTTACACTCACACTCGCACTCACACTGAGCGAAGCGATATGTTTTGGCGTCTGTTCCTCACTTACCTGCTATTGGTCGTGGCTGCCGTCGGGCTGGTGGGTTTGCTCATTTTCCAGCGCGCGGAGGATGTGTTCTTTGATCTTGTGCGCGACGTTGCCGCGGCCGTGGGGCTGGTTGTGCTCGCGGCAGTCGGAGCGGCGTTCGTACTGGCTCGCCGATTCGCCGGGCCGCTGATCGAACTCAGCGAAGGCGCGCGCAAGCTGGCCGAAGGCGATTTGGGCCACAAGATTCGAGTCACCGGCGGCACCGAGCACGCGGAACTCGCCGAGACGTTCAACACGATGAGCGGCCGGCTTGCGGATACGTTCCACATCCTCGAACACGACCGCGAACAGCTCCGGGCGATACTCTCCGGGATGGTCGAAGGTGTCATCGCCATCGACGGCAAGCGACGCGTACTCTTCGCCAACGAACGCGCTGGCCATTTGCTTGAATTCGACCCGAAGAAGGCCGTGAATGAACAGTTGATCGACGTAACGAGGCTTGCCGCGTTCCACACGGTTGTTGAGAAGGGATTGGCGACCGCCGAACCTCACCGCGAAGAGTTCGATGTGCCCGGCCCGGCAGCGCGTCACCTCGCGGTGTACGTTTCGCGTTTTCCTGGTCATGGTACACCGGGCGCGGTGGTGGTTGTTCACGACACAACCGAGGTGCGTCTGGCCGAGCGGATGCGTCAGGATTTCGTCGCGAATGCTTCTCACGAACTGAAAACTCCACTGGCGGTTATCAAGTCGAACGTCGAGGCTCTGATTGATGGAGCGGCCGAAGACCCGGATGCTCGTGCCGCGTTCTTGGATCAGGTCGCACGCGAAGCGGATCGGCTCGCGGACTTGATCAAGGACATGCTGAGCCTCTCGAAGATCGAATCGGGTTCGCTGACGCTCGCTCCTCAGCCGGTGGCGCTTGGTCGGGCGATCACGGATTGTGTCGAACGGCATCACTCGCGTGCCGATGCGAAGACGCTCACGATGGTGGAGAAACCGCCTTCGGACGTAACGGGCGAAGTGACCGCGTGGGCTGACCCGGACGCTCTTCGGCAAGTGATGGATAACCTTGTTGATAACGCGATCAAGTACACGCCCAACGGCGGACGAATTACCGTGCGCTGGGGAGCAACCGCGGACACCGTGAGCTTTGAAGTGGAAGATACAGGCGTCGGGATTCCTGACGCGGACGTCAACCGCGTCTTCGAGCGCTTCTATCGCGTGGACAAGGCTCGCGGTCGCGAAGCGGGCAGCACGGGCTTGGGTCTTTCCATCGTGAAGCATCTTGTTCAGGCGATGCGCGGCCAGGTTCGCGTCAACAGCAAGGTCGGCAAGGGAACAACCTTCCGCGTAACCTTACCACGAGCGGGAAGTGCGTGAGGAGATGCGTCATGAGCGAAGAGGCGTGGCAAACCGAACAGAACGCGCGAGAATTGCTCAAGTTCCTCCCGACCGACCTCAGCGAGCGGAAGTTGCGATTGTTCGTTGTCGCGGTTGTCTGTGCTGAACTCAATCCGCCTGTCGGAAGCGAGGCCGAAAGCGCACTCCAATTCGCGGAGAGAATCGCGGACGACCGGCAAAACATCAACGTGGGTGACTGGGTCAACCTCTGCGAATGGCTGGCTGAGGATCGACGGATGCAGCCGGGTCCCGCCAAAGCGAATGCGCGCTTTCTTGAAGACGCGATCAGTCCCAATGTGTCCTGGGCGGCCCCTCGGTTCCTCGAATCCGTCGGCGATTCCGGTAACGGGCGAACACTCGTGCTTCTGCGCGAGGTGTTCGGCAATCCGTTCCGGCCGGTGGATTTTGCCGCGTGGCGGACTGACACCGCGTTGTCACTGGCTCGGCAGATGTACGAGAGTCGCGAGTTCAGCACGATGCCGATTCTTGCGGATGCGCTTCAAGATGCCGGTTGCGACAACGACGATGTGCTCTCCCACTGCCGAGACGCGAAGCAAGTTCACGTGCGTGGCTGCTGGGTGGTGGATGGCGTGTTGGGCAAGGAGTAGGTGCCGCGAGCCGAGCGGCACGGGGAAATGCGGAACGCGGAATGGGGAATGCGGAATGAAGATAAGCAGACAACTGGTTCGGATTCTTCCATTCCGCATTCCCCATTCTGCATTCCGAATTCCGAATTCCCGAAAGCCCGCCTCGGCTCGGCGGGCCTACCAAAACCGTGCCGCTCGGCAAGCGGCACCTACTTTGTGGAATCATTCCCCGATCTCGTCCTCGAAGCGGAAGACAGCGACTTTCTTGTTAATTGGGTTTTGCGGGTCAACGGTCATTGCGCCGATGTAGATGGTTCGCTTGCTGCCGGTCGCGGTCGGCGTGGTGACGACCAGCGGCGAACACATCACGACATCGTTCGGGGTGCCGTACCAGCGGTAGTGAGGTAAGTTCTCCGAACCCAGCCGCTTTTGCCACAACACCGAGCCGGTCTGCGGGTGTAAGCACACGACCAAGCCTTCCTGAGATACCGCGTACACCGCGACCGGGAAACCATTCGCCGATGCAACCGCCGGGCAACTCAACACCGCTCCTCCAATGCTCGCCCTCCAGCGCAGTTTCCCGCTCTTCCGATCCAGAGCATAAACACATCCGTCTCGTGCACCCGCGTAGACCGAGAACGCATCGGCCGCGAGTCCGGTGTGAACCGACTTCGGCAGATCGTAGCGCCACTGTTCCTTACCGCTCGCCGCCTCCAAACACACAACCGCGCCGGCGGCTTTCGTTTCGGTGTCCGGACCTTCCTCCGTGTAGTGGTGGGTGTCCGCTCCCATGTTCCCGGTGCCGACTCCGTAGAACACCTTGCTTCCGCTTACGAGCGGAGCGCCGAAGGCACGCAGTTTGAGGTCCGTTCGCCATTTCTCAGTGCCGGTGTTCGCGTCCAGAGCCACCGCGACGTAGGAATACAGTCCGCTGCCAACGAACACTGTGCCGTTACTCACGGCCGGAGCCGCGTCGATGTGAATTCCCTTCTCCTTGCCGCCGGGGAACTGCCAGAGTTGAGCACCGGTGTTCGCATCGGCACAGAACAGGCCGTCATCGCCCGCGGGGAAGTAAACTTTCCCGTTGGCGACGGCCGGAGCACCTTCGGTGTGGCTCGCGGTCCGAAACGGCTTCTCCCATCCGTCGCTACCGTCTTTCGCATTCGCGCAGAACAACCGGCAACCGGTGTGATGGTGCATCCCTTCTCCGCAGTACACCTTTCCATTCGCCACTGTCGGCGTGCAGAACACCGCCTTCATGCCCGGCGCATCCACCGACCACTCCACCTTCCCACTATGGCGGTTGATCGCGAGTATTCGCCCGTCTTCGCCGTTGATGTCCACGCCGAAGATGATCCGGTCGCCATCGAGTGCCAGGTTCGACATGACCCGCCCGTACACTTTCTCCGGCTTCCCGTCGATCATCTCGATGGCTTCAATGGCAACGCCTTGCTCTTCGTCCGTTCCTGACCAGCGCGGGACGAAGTTCGCCTCCGCGTCTCCGGTCACGGTGCTGGTCGTGATCGGGTCGTACGTGCGCGTTCCCATCAGCAACACCGCCGCGACGCCACACAGCACGAGCGTACCAAGCCCAACGAATTCGCCAGACAGACTTAACCGCACCGTTGATTCGGTTCCACCCACTGGAGTATCAATTGAGCGCGTCAGCTTGCGGTAAAGAGCGTAGATGGTCGCGATGAATAGCGCGATGCCGATGAACGTGAACTCGCGAAGCGGCATGTCTACCGTCCACTGCCACTCGCCAAGTGCGCCAGTGAGGATCACGCTGATCGCTGCGAACGCGGTCAGCCCGGTAAGCGAGTACAGTTCCGTCTTACTCGGCGGGCCGGTGACGGACGGTTCCTCGCTTGCCATTCTGCGATATCTCCGACCCGCCCACAGTAATCCAATCCCCGCGATCACCAGCAAATAGACCGTGAACATCTGCGGCGAGAGCCACCGACCTGAGGGAAGCCATTGCGGGAAATATTTGATGAACACCGCCCAGTAGACGAGCGCAAGCGTGCTGTTGATGCTCGCGACGACCAGAAACGCACGCCAGCGCTTCAT
>JAKEEV010000795.1 GCA_022616395.1 Planctomycetia bacterium
AGCGTCCGCGACTGGCACGCGACGATCCTTCACCTGCTCGGAATGAACCACGAGCAACTCTTCATCGAGCAACACGGCCTGAAGGAGAAGCTCACAGGTGTTGAAGAAGCCCACGTCGTGAAGGGGATTCTGGCATGACAGAAGCAGAGTGGCTGACCTGTAGCGATCCCGTGTCAATGATTCGGTATCTCCATCCCTCAGCGTGTTCACGCCGCATGTTTCTATTCTACCATTTAGCCTGCAGCCGGTTTTCGCGCTTTCAGATCTATCACGGCACAAAGTACGTGGTTGACCGGCTTGAGCGACTTGCGGACGTCTTGCCCTCAACTTCGGAGTGCGACAAGTTGTTAGCGAATGCCGAGGAGGGTTACCAACGGGGCATCGACTCACAGAGGCAAGAAGAATGCTCCCTAGAGATCTATGCCTGCCATTGTGCCTCTTGCGCCGTGAGAAGTATCGCAGAAGCTTGTCATCCGGCTAGCAGCGATGAAGACGTGCAGGAATCACACGCCGCGGCGATAGCCGACTTGCTTTGGTGCGCGTCGGTGTCAAAGCGTGACCTCGAACTTCCAGTTGTCGCCTCACCTGATCCAGAAGAGTCCACCTTGTACGCCCGGTTCTTGCGAGAACTATTCGGGAACCCGTTCCGGCCGGTCGAGTTTGATCCCGCGTGGCGAACTGACACCGCACTGCAACTGGCGCGTCAGATGTACGAATCGCGTGACTTCTCCCTGATGCCGATTCTTGCTGACGCGCTTCAAGATGCCGGCTGCGACAATGAAGAGGTGCTGAACCACTGCCGAGACGCCAACACAACGCACGTTCGCGGCTGCTGGGTCGTCGATCTCGTGCTGGACAAAACGTGAGTGTTTTGAAGTCGCCCGCCGCTCCCTCGCGGGCTACTTTGGAGCTAACTATACAAAAGTATACAAATCGCGCTCGGCTGGCACGGCGCTAATAGTCAAGGGGATCAGTAGTGGTGAGTGATCTTCTTGATCCCCTTGATCCCCTTGGTCATACCGTGACCACCTGTGCGCGAATAAGGAGCAGGCTTGCGGCGTCGCGGCCCGGCCAAATCCCATGCTCACTCAATCCTGCCGCGAATTCGGTTACACGCCAGACGACCACTGGGCGAAGTTACCGCCCGGCTTCACCTGGAAGGAAGTCGCGGGTGTCGCGACCGATTCGCGTGACCGCGTGTTCGTGTTTAGTCGCGGAGAACACCCGCTTCTGATCTTCGACCCCGATGGCACGTTCATCGAAGAGTGGGACGGCTCGATGTTCGTGCGCCCGCATGGCATCACCATCAGCCCGGATGATTGCGTGTACTGCACCGACGACCAGGGACACACTATTCGGAAGTTCTCACCGGACGGCAAGCTCTTGTTCACGCTTGGCACTCCCGGCAAGCCATCCGACACAGGAGCGACGAGCATCGACTTCCGCACGATCAAACACGTCGGCCCGCCCTTCCACTACCCCACGAACCTCGCGATTGCTCCCGGAGGCGATCTGTTCGTCAGCGATGGCTACGGCAACGCCCGCGTTCATGTGTTCACGCCCGACGGCCAGCTTCTGTTCTCGTGGGGCGAACCGGGGAGCGGGCGAGGGCAGTTCCGCATCCCGCACGGCATCGCCATCGACCGCGAAGGCACTGTGTATGTCGCGGATCGCGAGAACAGCCGCATTGAGCTTTTTTCGCCCAAGGGCGAGTTCATTGCCGAATGGATCAACCTTGCGCGGCCGTGCCAGGTGTTCATTGACCGCAGCGGGAAGTTCTTCGTCGCGGAGCTGGGTTACCGCGCTGGTATGTGGCCGGGCACGACTGCACCAACGTCCGATCCGACCGGCGGACGCATCAGCATCTTCGACGCGAAGCGAAATCTCATCGCACGCTGGGGCGGAGGAGAGAATCCGACCGAACCGGGCGACTTCTTCGCCCCACACGACATCTGCGTCGATTCGCGCGGCGATGTTTACGTCGCGGAAGTAACGTGGTCCGCGGGCGGAAATCGCGGGCTTGTGACACCGGGCTGTCACGCGCTGCAGAAGTTTGAGGCGAACCCCGCCCGCAAGGGCGGTGGGTGAAGCAGACCCACCGCCCTTGTGGGCGGGGTTCGCCAGCACAGGGGCGCTTCCCATGAAAGCCTGGCGGTTCCATGCGTTCGGCGATATGCGGCTTGATGATGTACCCGAACCCGCGTGTGGGGCCGGTCACGTCATCGTTGAACCGATCTGCGTTCAGCCGAGCGTCACCGAAGCTCAACTTGCGCAGGGTATCCCCACGCTCGCGTATGAGCGAGTCAAGTGGCGGCTCGAGAATGAAGCTCCACTTCAACTGTTTGGGCATGAGTTCTGCGCGCGAGTGCTGGAAGTTGGCCCCGGTGTGACGCGAGTAAAAGTGGGCGATCGTGTTGCGGCTCGGGCAAAGCTACCGTGTGGCGATTGCCCGCTGTGCCGCTCAGAACGAAGTGCGCTCTGCCGCAAAGGACCAGTCATCGGCTTTGACCTGCCCGGTTGCTTCGCGGAGCGGGCACGCATTCCCGAAATCGCGCTCACGCTGGTGGATGATCGTATTTCGGACAGCGAAGCCGCGTGCCTTCAGTCGCTCAGCGACAGCGTTGCGGCGGTGGAAACAGCCGAACTGCGCCTGGCGGATACCGTCGCGATCTTCGGGCAAGGAAGTATGGGCCTGGAGTGCTTGCAAATCGCTCGGATCAGTGGCGCGGGACGAATCATCACCGTGGACGTGCGCGACGAAGCGTGCGCGATGTCACGCGAACTCGGCGCGGATTACGCGCTCAACGCACGCGAGTGCGACCCTGTGACAGCCATTCGCGACCTCACCGAGAGCAACGGCGCGGATGTCGTCTTCGAGTGCGCAGGTGGAAGCCCAAAACAGGGACTCGCGGGGAATCAGTCGCTGCTCAACGCGCTTGATGCAGTGCGCTCCGGCGGGAAGATTATCGGCGTGTCGTGGTTCGGCGCACCCCTTGAAGTGAACATCGACTATCTTCGCGAACGCAGCTTGCGCTACCTGTTCCCGGACATCAGCACGCTCGGTCATCTCGAACATACCGTGCGTCTGGTCGCGTCCGGCCGCGTGCGGCTCAAGCCCACGATCACCCACATTCTTTCCGGCATCAACTCCGTGCCGCAGGCGTTTGAGATCACCGCGCACAAGGGGAAACACAAAGCGATCAATCCTGCTCAGGTGATGATGCGCGGATGATGGCTTCCGCGCCGCGTCAACTCACGCCCATCTGATCGTGGGGCGAATTGTCGGCGGACGTCGAGCGCGGAGGAAGGTAGATAAGCGGAGACGGCTCGATGTGGGCCGTCCCCA
>JAKEEV010000796.1 GCA_022616395.1 Planctomycetia bacterium
GGCAGCGTGATCGGTTCGTGATCGACATCGTCGCCGTGGCAGCCGTGAGCGAAGATCGGCGCGATTAGTATGAAGACGGCACACGCGAACCACGCGATTGACAGAAATCGAATCGGCAACCCCACCGCGGTTCCACGCTCGGTCGGACCCCGGCCTTCTGCCTTGTGACTCCTGACTCCTGATTCCTGACTCCTGACTGCTTTCACTTCTTCCCCTTGAGGTGTGTGTCGAGGAATTTGATCGCGTCGTTGAAGGTGCGTGTGAGAGCCAAACCAGACCAGCCGTGCCCCTCTCCGCGTACGGAGATCATCTCGACCGTTGCTTTCTCCTCGCGGAGCTTCTTGAGCAGATTCTCGGAATGAATGATCGGCACGATCAGGTCAAAGGTGCCGTGCAGGATCAGTGTGGGAGGGGCATTCTTCGACGCGTAGGTGATCGGCGACGCTTTCTGGTAGATTTTCGGGTCGGTTTTGACATCCTTCCCGAACACCGGCACGAGATAAGCGTCCTCGAGAGCAGGGCTGGTCGTGTAGAGACTTAAATCCGTCGGGCCGAAGAAGTCCACCACGCATTGCACCTTCGAGCTGTGATCCGTGTTGTTCCCCGCGTCCCATCCGTCCACTTTGTTGGCCATGCCAAGCAAAAGCGCCAGATGAGCGCCGGCGGAGAAACCCGCGGCCGCGAACTTGTCCGGGTCGATGCCGTATTGTTTCGCGTTTGCACGAAGGAAGCGAACCGATGCGCGCGCGTCCTGCATCTGTGCCGGGAATTTGTACTTGGGTGCCAGCCGGTAAGAAACCGCCACTACGATATACCCGCGGCTTGCCACTTCCTCGATGAGGCTCGGCAGCAGTTTGCCGTCCTTCCCCTTGTTGCCGATGGAAAGATCCTTGCGGGTGCCGGTGCGCCACGCGCCTCCGTGGAACATCACCACGCAGGGGTATTTCCCCTTCGCCTTCGGCATCGCCAGATCGAGATAGAGCTTCTGGCCGTCGATGGTGTCGTAGACGATATTCCGCTCGAGCTTCACCTCAAGCAACCGCGGTGCGGGTGTGTTGGGTTTATCGGCCTTGAGCGGGGGAACGGGCGGGGCCGGTTCGGTCGAAGCACCGATCCTGGAACTCAGCAGTGCCACTCCAAACGCCAAGACACAGAGGAACCGCCTCATGAGCGTGACTCCGAAAGGGACTGCGAGTATTCTACCCCCCTCAACCCAAACTAATCTCTGGGATTTTCAGCGTCGAAGAGACGGAAAGTCAACCGCAAGCAGAATTCCGTTACTGGCGGAAATTGCGGGGGTGAGCTACAGTTGACCCGATGGCGGTGATTGTCCTCACTGCTGGTTCGCTCGAACCACTTCGCCCGATTCGAATTGCGAAATGAACAGAGTCCTCAGTTGTCCGGGGTGTGGCTTCCGCGGGATGCTGCCGGCGGTGGTCTCGCAACTCCAGAGCATCATGTGTCCGAGTTGCCGAACCGTCGTGCCTCTCAACCAGATCGAGCAATCCGCAGCGCTGATTCCGGACGCATCCGTTCCCATTCGGGTCGATGATAGCTTCCTCGGCAAGCGTGCGGTTGTTCCCGAGGCTCAGGCTCCGCTCGAACTCCCCGCGAGTACCCCGGAAATCGTGCTTCCTCAAGCTCCGCTCGAACTGCCGGGTAATTCGACGCGCGTGCATCAGTCCGACACCGTCCGAGTTCCTCCTCAGCAGTCTCCGGCCGAATCGCCGATCAAGCAACCCGCGGTCATTCAGCAACCGGCTCCGGCTATCCAGGCGACTCCTGAAGCGAACCCGTATACCGGCGAGTACATGAAGGATGACGCGGCTCGGTTCGCCAAGTACGTTGCGGCGCGGCTGGCCGATATTCAGAAGAAGCGGCAAGAGCTAACGACAGCCGAGTCGAACTTTGAAACTCTCTACATGACCCGCAAGCAGGAGTTGCACCAGCAGCAGAACACCCTCACGGAGCGCGTGAACAAGCTCAACGAACTGGAAGCGGACATCGCGGCGCGCGAAGCGGCGTTAGCGGCTCGCGAAGCCGCCCTGACGGTTCGAGAAGCCGAAGTGGTGACCCGCGAATCGCGTGTCTCGCGCGTGGACATCCGCGCCGCGGACATCGACCGGCGAACCGCGGAACTCCGAGCGGCCATCGAC
>JAKEEV010000797.1 GCA_022616395.1 Planctomycetia bacterium
AGAGCGCATCCGGCGGCAACGGGTTGTCGTGGAGGTACAAGTCAGTCAGCAACTTGAGGTGAGGAGAAGCGACCAGAGCCGCGGCTCCTTGCGGGCCGATCTGGTTGCCACCGAGCCAGAGTTTCCGCAGTGATCGGAGCGACTCGCAACCCGCCAGCGCCGCTGCGCCCGCGTCTCCGATCTGGGCGTTGTTCAACCCCAATACCCTGATCCGGCTCAACCCCGGCCAGCGAACTAACTCCGCGATCCCTTCGTCCCCAATCGGGTTCCAGGCTAACACCAATTCCGGGACTGGTGGATGGTAGTTCGACTCAGCGAGTGCCCGCACAGCCTCAGCCGTCAGACTGCAACTCGTGACTCCCAGTTCGCGCAACTCCGCGAGAATGGGATGCGCAAGCAGCATCCGAAAGCCATCGTCGCCGATCTTCGAGACATGCAGTGAGACAATTCGGTGATCCTGCCACGCGCTCAGGAGCGATTCCAACTGCTCAGTCGTCACCTGACAATCGATGAGCGAGATGTGGCACACGTTGCGGAACCCGTGGCATGCAAACGCGCGGGCCAGCCAGTCGCCAGCCGGCACTCCGCTGCGCAAGTAGAACTTGTCGAGCCTGGCAAGATGCGGCCAGGCGAGCAGTTGATCGAACCGGCTGGCTGCGTCCATCACGGAGAACGAGCGAGTCGGCGTGGCGTAGAGTTCGGTGGTCGGCATCTGAACGAGTTCAGCGAAGTTAATGCCGCGGTCATCCGGTTGGAGAAACCCACGATGCCACTTCGCTCCGCGCAGACTGCGCGAGACTCCCATCTTCCAGGTCGCGCCCCATTGCTTGGCGAGCTTGTTCGCAGCGGCTCGGCCAACGCGGAAACGCAAGTCGTCCTCATCCAGCCGCGCGAATTCACACTGTAGCCGGATGAACTCGGCACGAGCGACATTGGCCTTCGTGCCAGTCTCTTCGAGCCAGTCAGCATACATCAGGCGCGGAGTGTCCTCGTGCGGGTGTTCCCAGATCGCAGCAAGTAGCGCCTTTTCATCCGACATGAGCGGATCCCGTGTGAAAGTGCTCAAGCATACACTTTCAGCCGTCGCGTCGGCTGTCAATCACGGAGCCAAAAAAGTAGTAGTCACACGCCGGGTGCCGTTCTTCGTCTTGGGAAGAGAAGAACGGCACCCGGCGTGTGCCTACTACTTTTTTGCGCGATGCGCTACTTCTTCGCCTTCACGACCCAGTAGTGCAGAGTGTATTCGTCGCCGTCCTCGCCCTTGACGATGACCGTCTTGTCCGGCTTCCAGTCACCGAGTTTGAATCGGTGGGACACGACGCGGGTGCCCGGCTTGAGCAACTTCTGGAGAACGGGAGACATGCGGGCGCCCAAGTCGTCGCCAATGTAGATCAGCACGACAGTCGCTTCCGCGCAGATGGCCATGTCCTTCTCGTTGAGGATGTCGCCTTTCTTGATGACGATCTTCTCCGCGACACCCTCGGTCTTGGCCTTCTCCTGCGCGATCTTGACCATCTTCGGGTCGATGTCGATTCCAATACCTTTCTTGGCTCCGAGTTTCTTCACCGGACGGATCAGCATGACCGCGTCTCCGCAACCGGGATCGAAGATGATGTCGTCCTTCCCGACCTTGGCCAGTTCGGCCATCTTGTCCACGATGTCATCGGGTGTCGGCACCCAGCGGACGACGATCTTGTCGAGTTTCTTGTCCTCGGTCGTCAGGTCGAGTTTCGCCTCGTCGCCAGCCTTGAGAGTCACCGTGCGAGGGCGTGTGATCTTGGTGTAGTTGTTCGGCTCGATCAGAGCCTCGACCTTGAACTTGTACTCCTTGCCTGCTTCGAGAGCGGGCGTGGTGAATGTTCGGGAAGTTCCGGTTCCCTTCACTTCAACGCCGTCGACCGTCACGACCGTTTCCTTGTAGCCCTTGTCCGGCACCGTGATCTTGATCGTGGCGACCTTCTTCTCCTGGCCGTCGGCAGTTCCGACGAAACTGAACCCGAGAAAAGTCAACCCGAGGAAAGTCAACCCGATGGCGAAGACGAACCCGAAGCACAGCTTTCTCATGATGCGATCCCTCCGAGGGCAACTCACCGCGCGCAAACGCGAGTCCTTGCCCTTCTATAGTGACTGTGCCATCAGCTTCCAGATGTTCGTCAAACGAAATTACTGGTGGAACACACGGCCGGTGCCGACTCCTTCAGACCACGGTACCATCAGGAATGATTGCACCGCGCGGCACAACGATGATTCCGTCTCGGATGTAGTAACTGCCGTTGGGGCCGTCTGCTTCCTGTTTGTTGTCATGATTAATGAGTTTGGCTCCGCGACCGATGCGCGAATCCTTATCCAGAATCGCCTGCTCGATCACTGCTCCATCTCCGACATTGAGGTCCGGTCGGCCGCGTTTGCGGTTCTCCGCGCGCTGAGCATCCGACTCGAAATCGTCCGAGCCGATCAGCACGGTGTCGCGGATCGTGCATCCGGTTCCGATTCGACTGCGCACACCGATCAGGCTTCTCTCGATCCGCGTGTCTGCTCCGATCACACACCCATCGGCCACCACACTGTGTTCGAGCACCGCGCCGTTGATGCGGCTGGCCGGAAGGTTCCGCATTCGCGTGTAGATGACGCCTTCAGGAGCGTAGAAGTCGAACGGCGGGTTCGGAGCGGCCAGAGCAAGACTCGCTTCGTGATAACTGCGGATGGTTCCCAAATCCTCCCAGTAGCCATCGAACAGGTGCGCGCACATGTGCTTGGTCTTGTAGTTTCGCGGAAACACTTCCTTGCCAAAATCGGTCGCCAGCGGCTTGGCGTTGAGCAACTCGTAAAGCACTTCGGTCTTGAACAGATAAATTCCCATGTTGGCGAGGTAGTGCCGGCCGTTGCACGCGATCCCGCGCCGCTCGATCCACTCTGCTGAAGTGAAATACGGCTCGCGTTCTTCTGGCGTCTTGGGCTTCTCCACGAAGCCCGTAATTCGGCTGTGGGAATCCATACTGATGAGTCCGAAGCCGGCCGTGTCCTTTTCCGGAACGGGAATGGCCGCGATGGTCACATCCGCGCGATGCCCGCGATGCGTTTCGATCAGGTGGCGGAAATCCATGCGATAGAGCTGGTCGCCGGAGAGGATCAGCACTTCATCGGGGTCTTCGCGCTGGATGTACGACATATTCTGCCGAACCGCGTCGGCCGTGCCCTGATACCAGTCCGCCGATTCGTTGGTCTGCTGGGCGGCGAGCACTTCGACGAACCCGTGGCTGAACATGTCGAACTTGTACGTGTTCGCGATGTGTCGGTGAAGACTCACACTGAGGAACTGCGTCAGGACGTAGATATTGTGAAGCTCGCTGTTGATGCAGTTGGAGATGGGAAGGTCGATGAGCCGGTACTTGCCCGCGACCGGAACTGCTGGTTTGGAACGCGACTTGGTGAGCGGGAACAGCCGCGTACCGCGACCGCCACCCAAAATGAGGGCCAGAACGGAGCGCATAATGAACAGCCTCGGAGCAAACCGGAAGGGACCGGGCCGGGCGAACGGAGAGCCGGCCAGTGTGTGATGCTACCAGCGTGCCGAGATTTGCGAAAGCGGGAAGCGTCGAGGGAAATCAGTCATCAGTCATCAGTAATCAGTGAACAGTTATCAGTTATCAGTAATCGGTGATCAAGTTCTCACTTCGCTGCCCGCGGATGACTGATGACTGTTCACTGATTACTGATTACTGATTACTGATTACTGTTCACTGATCACTGATCACTGATCACTCACTGTCTTCTCCATCACGCTTTGCGTGGCAGGACATGCAGCCAGAATTCGATCTTGCCGATGCGGACGTTCTCCACTCCGATTGACATCACGCACGGCGCTGGCCCTTCCGGGCTTTCCCACGGGACATGCACGCTGAACGCGAGCCGGTGCGGTTGACCGTGCCACACACAAGGGATCATCGACCGAGCAACTCCGGCGTTGGCCACCGACAGGTGGGCGGCCAGTTCCGTTTTCCGCGTGACCTCACACGACACAAGGCCCGTGCCGATCAGTTCCGCATCGTGATAGATCGCGCGCGACAGCGTGCGAACGCTCGCCGCGGCTTCTGGCGTGTGTAAGTAGACGGTGAGTTTCACCGACTGACCCGGAGTTACGACCGGAGGCGCGAACACACTCACCTGGATCCAGTCCGGCGTCTGCCGCCAGAACAGCAAGTTTCGCTTGAGCTTTTTCCAGAGTGAACGGGGGGGCGACAACTCATCCAACTCCAGTCCGACGAGCACGTCCTCGCTCGACTCCGGGCGCGCGGGTGCGTCCAGATCGCTCTGTGTCTGCCATTCCACAGGGGTGGGAGTGGCGATGCGCGGATCGGGTGGCGGTGGTGCTGGCGGGACGGTCGGGATGCCCGTTCCAGAATCGCCATCAACAGCGCCGAGCAACGATTTTGCCATAGTCGGGACTTCCGAACTGGCGGGCGACCGTTGAGTGGGCGAAGGTGGGCGACGGGCTGACGAGGCGGTTAAGTTGGGCAGTGAGGTGTCCCAACCTCACTTGGCGGCGGTGGCTCATCCGCGCTGGCTGCGGTGTCGGCGATATTCGCGGCGAAGGGAGAAGTTATCGGGACTGCGCAAGCAGTCGGTTCGTGTCGGGGCTGAACTTGTGAGCCATTGACGCAATCTGTCTGTCCGCGCAACACCGCGTATCCCACTCTAGAACACTTTTCCGCTTCTGCCGGGGGACGGGCAACTCCAGGTTCCGAGTTCCACGTTGAAACTGAAGAGGCGAGCGATTGTCGGTTTCTCAACTTGGAACGGGTGTAACCAAGTTTTCTGGGGCTTGACCCAGCCGGCTGACGCTGGCGGTTCGACAACGCCCCGTCGAAGACAACCCAGCCGGCTAACGCCAGCGGTTCGACAACGCCCCGTCGAACCGCCGGCGTTAGCCGGCTGGGTGAATCGCGCCCAACGCCAGAATCCATTAACACACCCGGAACGCGGAACGCTGTTGACCGCTTTCCCAACGCTCGGTATGGTCGCCGAAAAGCGTTCAGAAATGGATCTTGTCCAATGCCCTCACTGCGGTGGGTGATCGTCTGCTGCGCGTTGAGCGCGGCTGGGTGCCTGTTCCGGTCCGACCGGCCAGCGGGCACATCCACCGCCAATGCGCTCGCGCCCATTCAACCCACCGAGGGCGTGTATGTGGAATCGGTGATTCTGGAACGGCCAGTCGGTGATCCGTTCCTTGACCGCGATCTGTGGAAGGACACGCTGCCGGTTGGCTCGCCCGAAACGCTCGCCCTGTTCGCCGAGAATGGATTGCGAGTCGGCGTGCTGGCCGGAAGCTTACCTCCGCGATTCCAGGCGCTGTTGGAATCCGAGACCGAAGCGCTCAACGGACGCGGAATGACCTTCGCCATGCGCAAGGACGAAGTGCTGCCAACCAGCGGCCCATCGGAGCGGTGTGAATTCGCGGTCCTCACTGTGCTGAGCGAGAAGCGCACGAAAGTCTCTTTCACCCAGGCACGCTGCGGAATTCTGGTGCGCCCCGAAGCTCTCCCCGATGGCCGCGTGAAGGTCTGGTGCGAGCCTCAGATTCAGCACGGCGAACGGCAGGACTGGTTGCGCCCATCGGCCGATGTGACGGGCTTGGTTCGGCACTCGGAAATCCCTCTGGCCCGCTACCCAATGGTCGCGTTCGAGACTCAGCTTGGACGGACGGAATGTCTTGTGATCGGCTGGCAAGCCGATCAGCGGGATACGCTCGGAGAAGCGCTGTTTGCAGTCGAGGCGAATGGCCAACCCCGCCAGCGAGTCCTTGTCATCCGCGCGCGTCTGTCAAAACCCGACAGTATCACGGACCTCCCACCACTTGGCGTCCGCCGACCATCCATCGCCGCCGAAGCCGGACGACCCCGCTGACGCGGGAAATTCGAAATCCGAAGCACGAAATTCGAAATGAAGACAAGAGCCGTCACGCACGGTCTTCATTTCAAATTTCGTGCTTATTGCGATTGAGATTGTCGGCGTCGAATCCATTCGCCGACGGTTCGTCCGCGCTTGCCCAGCAGTAAGTAGATGAGTCCGAAAATCACCGCGGGGGCGGCCCAGAGCAACAGGTCGGTTGGCGGGAACTTGGGTGCCGCACCAGCTTCCGAGAGTATCTCTCCGGTTGGCTTTTTCACAAGAAGTTCGCCCAGAAATGCTCCCAGCGCCAACAGCGCCAGAAACACGATGAGATCCACGATAAACGGAAGCATCGTCGGCTCGGGCGCTGTCGGTGAGGAAACACTCGGAGCAGCGACCTTGACTGGTTTGAGCTTCGCGGGCGGAGCTTGTGGGAGCAGATCAAGATTGATACCGGGCGCTGCATCCAATTCGGTCGCGAGCGGTAGTTCCGCGGTTGGATGTGCGGGGGCATTCGTCCCGGAATCGTTCGCCCGCGTGGGTTCGTTCAAGCTCGCGGTCGGTCGCTCCTTCACGACAAGCGGATCGTTGGCTTCGGCTGGTGTTGACTTCGCCGCGGGTGGCGACTTGGGCGCGACAGGTATTGCCGCGGGGAACTTCGGCGCTGTCGGCGCAACGAAGGGCTTCGCCGGTGGCGCAACCGGCTCCGGAGTTGGTTCGGGGGGCGTGATTCGCTGACCACACTGCTTACACACCAGCGGCAAGCGCGCCAGTGCGTCGGGCAGTTCGTAGGAGCGACCACAATGTGGGCAATTGAACCGGATCACCGCCGGCTCCGTCGGGTGAGGCGTGTAACTGTGCCGATCATACCGAATGGAACGACCGTGGGGAGTCCTTGCTGGTACTCAGCCCGCCGAAGGCGGATCGCTGAACCCGCATAACCCGCGCGACCGATCCACGCCACGAGCGAACACGGCAATCATCGTTCCGCGTGCTTCCTCTCCATTCTACTCTCCCGCGAGAACAACTCACACAACCCGATTCGGCAACCGACGTCGCGGAGAAGATATAGTATACATAAATTCATATACTGTTGGTTTGGCCTTCCCCTCTCTCTCCTCACATCGCGGAATCTCCCAAATGACAACTTTTGAGCTTCGCATCCTTCCTCTGTCTGAGTTGAAGCCCGCACCGTACAACCCGCGACGAGTCCTCTCCGCATCCTCGGCCGCGTACCGCAAGCTGAAAGCCAGCCTGACTGAGTTCGGGCTGGTCGAACCGCTCGTCTGGAATGAAACCACTGGATTCGTGGTCGGCGGACACGCGCGGTTACGCATTCTCAAAGAGTTGGGCGTCGAAGAGGTGCCGGTGTCGGTGGTTCGGCTCACCGAAGCACGCGAGAAGGCGCTCAATGTCGTGTTGAATAACCAGGAAGCGCAGTCGCGGTACGATCCCGGCAAACTGACCGACCTTCTAACCGAATTGGCCGACTTACCCGAACTGGAACTGACCGGCTTCGATGGTCGCACGCTCTCAGCGCTTCAGTTGAAGCCAACCGATCTGACGCCAGTACCGGAACGGGAACACCCTGACCGCGTCGAGATCACACTCGTGACGAATGAGGAGACGTATGCGAAACTGGTTCCATCGCTCGACAAGTTGATCGCGGAATACGATCTGGTGTCACACGTGCGTGTCTTGTAGGGGTTGAGATTCGTGCAGCGAATCGAAGGCCCACCACAAACCAGTAATCAGTAATCAGTGATCAGAAATGACTGATAACTGATTACTGATTACTCAACTGGAGTTCCCGCCATGCATCGGTTTGTTTTTGGTTTTTCACTCACACTCACACTCGCACTCACACTTTCCGCAGCCGACTGGAACCAGTTTCGCGGGCCGACAGGCGATGGACACGCGGAGGGGAAACCGCCGACCGAGTGGGACGCGAAGAAGAACGTGACGTGGAGGAAGGAATTGCCGGGCAACGGCTGGTCGTCGCCGGTTGTCGTGAGCGGGAAGATTTACCTGACCACCGCCGTTCCGCTTGTCAACGCGAACCGGACGAATTACTCGCTGCGGGTTCTGTGTCTGGACGCGAAGACCGGGAACACGGAGTGGGACAAGGAGGTGTTCATCGAGGACGGCAAGACAGCCCCAGCACCGCACCGCAAGAACAGTCACGCAAGTCCGACACCCTTTGTTGAAGATGGGAAGGTGTACGTTCACTTCGGGCACATGGGGACCGCCTGTTTGAACGCGAAGGACGGGAGCAAGGTGTGGGCGACTCAGGAGATCAAGTACGTCCCGGTTCACGGCAACGGCGGATCGCCCATTGTCGTTGGGAAGCATCTCATTTTCTGCGCGGATGGGTTCGACAAGCAGTCCGTGGTCGCGCTGGACAAGACAACCGGCAAGTCGGTGTGGCAGACTCCGCGAAAAGCCGGCGCGTTCAAGGGGTTCTCGTTCTGCACGCCGCTGCTTATCACGGTCAACGATCAGGAGCAGGTGATCGCGCCGGGAAGCAATGTGGTGATGTCGCTCGATCCGAAAACGGGCAAGGAACTCTGGCGAGTGACCTATGACGGTTATTCCGTGGTGCCCAAACCGGTGTACGCGAACGGGCTGGTGTATCTGAGTACCGGCTACGATTCGCCGAGGATCTACGCGATCAAGCCCGATGGCAAAGGCGATGTGACGAAGACTCACGTGGCATGGACCGCGAGGAAGAACGCGCCGAACAACCCGTCTCCTCTGGCGGTGGGGGATGCTCTCTACGTGGTCTCCGATAGTGGCGTGTTGAGTTGCCTGGACGCGAAGACCGGAGCAGCGCGCTGGAATGAACGCATCGGCAAAGCGTATTCGGCGTCGCTTGTGTTCGCGGGCGGACACATCTACGCGATGAGCGAGGACGGCACCGCGACCGTCTTCAAACCCGGAGCAAGTTACGACCCGGTCTCTACGAACAAGATGAACGAGAAATCGCTGGCCAGCTTCGCCGTTGATGGGAACACGCTATTCATCCGCACCGAGAAGGCGCTCTATCGAATCGAGAAGAAGTGAGCCGCTCAATCGGAGCCGGAAGCATCAGCGACGGAACACTCAAACACCGCCGTAAAGCGAAGAGAAGGCCCGTCGCTGACGCTTCCGGCTCCGATGAAGAACCGTCGTGACGCTTCCGGCTACGATCGCTTCACCCCTTGCCGAGCACACAGTCAAGAACCCAGCATCCGCGAAGGTGAACAAGTTTCGTGTCTCTGCAGTGGGCAAGAAGGTCTTCGTTGTCGCAACCGGCGTCTTGAAGCGCATCGGCCAATATCGGCATCGCGCTGAACTCACGACTCTCGTACATTTGACGAGCCAGTGACATCGCGGTGTCAGTTCTCCACGATGCGGAGAAACTCACGGTGCGGAATGGATTGCCCACCACTTCCCACACGACCGTCCGCATGATGATTGCTTGCTCGGCGGTTGCGGCATCGAATTCGACCTGCGGAACGGGAGCCATCAACACCGCCCCTGTGTGTGCCTCCACAGCAGCGCCGGCCGCGTGGCGGCCCACATCGCTTACTGTCAGCAACGGGCTTGCAGCGTAAGCCAATGCCCACGCCAGTTGGTTGCGAACCGCGTGCTGAAGTTGATCGCTTGTCCCACTGTCGGCCGCGTTGTTCGCCGAGTCGTTCGCCGCGACAGCAATCACCCGGCACCGCTGACGCGCCTTCTCGACCTCAGCCACCGAAGCCAGCCCATCCGCATGATCTTCGATCACCGCGAGTGCGTCGTTGAGATCGGGGTGATCGAAGAGGTGTTTCACGGCTCGGCAAAACCCCGCTGCCAGCAATCGCTGCCGGCGCGCGGAGAGTTGCCCGGAGGCGAACTGCGCCTGAGCGGCGAAATCGGAGCCGGTCAGCCAGTCAACCTCGGTCATGAATTGCTCATTGTGTGGAATACAAGACGGGCTAGAACGCCCGTCCTACGTAGACAAAGTAGGACGGGCGTTCTAGCCCGTCTTGCAAAAGACAGACAGTGTCCAGCCTGTCCTACGAGCTTCACGGAAGCAGGTCGATCACCTGAATGAGGTGAAGCTCCGCGACCAAAGGCGCGATCAGCGCCGTTGGCTGGAGAACCCCCGACCGCTTGTAAGCGAAACCGTACTTCGCGTCCGCGTCGGGCTGTGGGTCGCGGAACACGTGAAGCCGACGCTCAATCACATCAATCACCCAGTAGTCGCGGATACCTGCGGCCGCGTACTGACCCGCCTTCTCCCCCGTGTCGTGGGCGAGGGTCGAATCAGCAATTTCAATCACCATGACAGGATGAGAGTCAGCACCCTGAGTGATTGGAACCACGGCGATGTCTGGTACCAGGTCGGGGTTGCCGCCAACGGTGATTCCGTCGCGGTCGTGGACAACATACAGATCGGACGTGAAGACATTTCGCAGCCAGTTCTCGGTCAATAGTTGCGAGGTCGTCGCGGCGGCAGTCGGTGTAGGGAGAACAGCCGTGGACATGATCGCACCTCCTGTGGGAACTTCCCCGGTGGGAACCTGGACTTGAGAACCCACATCTTCCCATTGCGAGTCGCGATTGGGCTGCGGGACTGAAAACAACACGCGCTCGACAGACGGGATTCGAGGGAAAGTGGTGTCGAGACACCGAATTGTGAGCAGTGCCGTGAGTTGCTTGCCCGCGACCCGCCCAGAACGTTGAGAACACCACAAAACATTGTAACAAGGAAACCAACCGCAAGCGCGCGAAACTTCCACAACTCAGTCGGAGACAGTTGGATTGCGTCAGGCAGCGGTCATGGGAGCAAGTCGTTCACCTGAACGACATGTGAGGCAGAATGCAACGGGCTGATCGTGTCGGTTGGCAGAAGGACGCGGACTTGTTTGTAGGAGTCGCCATACTCCGCGGTCGGGTCGGGTTGTGGGTCGCGAAAAACGTGCAACCGACGGTCGTTCACGTCGAGCACCCAGTAATCCTGAATGCCCGCCGCAGCGTAGAGACTCGCCTTGTCGCCAGTATCAGAAGCGAGCGTTGTGTCTGCAACTTCGATTATCAGTAGTGCTGTTCTCGGATGGCGTGCGTGTGCTCGCGGAGGCCCTTGCACGACCGCAATGTCCGGCATCGGATCGGTGTTGATCCCGAAGAACATCCCAAGTTGGCTCCGAATGCTGAATTGATCCGGCGAGAATACGGTTCGCAGCCAGTCTTCGGCAAGCCCATGAGAAATGGAAGCCAGTGGGCCTGGCGCGGCCATCACGAGAACCTCTCCGTCGATGAGCATGATCTTCCGATCTCGCACGGATGGCAGGCCGCCCATCAAGTAAAAGTCATCGCAGGTCCACTTGATGGGCTGCGGTTCCACTGAAGTTGGTGGAGTGGGGATTGGTGCTGGCGCTGTTGGGAAAGCAGCAGTGGTCATCGGATACTCCTTGACCACGTGATAACCACCAATAGCTGGGCGCACCATCTCGACCGTTGAGGTGCGGGCACGGAATCTGGCGGATGTGCGACACAACCCAGCCGGCTGACGCTGGCGGTTCGACGGAGAGCGCGTGGTGGTCGAACCGCCGGCGTCAGCCGGCTGGGTTGGTTCACTTCAGCTCACCGGATGTGGAACTGTCAGGGCGGCTCGGACGGCGGCAACCAGTTCTTGAGGACGGTAAGGCTTGCTGAGCAGCCCCATCGAGCCGTCCACTTCGGTCAGGTCGTCGGCCGTGTAACCGGTCGAGAAGAGAATGCGAGCGGAGGGGTTAATTTCAGTCAGATACCGGATCGCGTCGCGCCCGGACATGCGCGGCATGGTCACGTCGAGAATCACCAGATCGATGCTGGTGTGTTCGCGCGTGAACAACTCCACCGCCTCCACGCCATCGTCGGCAGTCAGTACGCGGAACCCAGCGCGAGTGAGTACCGCGCTACCCAGATCGCGGATCATCGCTTCATCATCGACCAACAGCACGGTGGGTGTATCGGGCGCGTCGATGGGTTGAGGCGTGGCGGTCAGAGCCAGATACGCACCCGAGCGCGGAGGCGGTGTTGCGCTCAAATCGGCCGTTGGCAAATTCAATTCGACACGCGTGCCGTCACCAGGCGCTGAGTGAACGGTAATCCATCCCCGGTGCTGCTTCACGATGCCATGAACCATCGGCAGCCCCAGCCCTGTTCCCTTCCCCGGACCTTTGGTCGTGAAGAATGGCTCGAATAACCGCGCCTGAACCTCCTCGGACATCCCGCTGCCGGTGTCGATCACGGCCAGTCGCACATACGGACCCGGCCGAATGTCGTCCCAGCCGGAGAGACGCGGATCGGCGGACGTGAATTCCACTGGCGTTGCACTGAGCGTCAGCGTGCCACCCTCGGGCATGGCGTCGCGGGCATTGAGGCAGAGGTTCATCAGCGCCTGAGCGAGCAGGGTCGGATCGGCGTGAACCGGTCGGCAATCGGGGTCAACCTCGATTGTCAACTCGATGCGTGGATCGAGCGTGTGGCGAAGCAGAGCCAGAACTTCACCAAGTGCTTCGGTCGGATCAACCGGCGCGAACACCAACTGATTTCGGCGGGCATAGCCAAGCAACTTCTTTGTCAGATCCGCGGCTCGCGTGGCCGCCTGCTCGACGGTGGCCAAAAACGGCCGGTTCGGATCGCTCTCCGGTAACCGCACCATCGACAAGTTGCCGAGCACGGCAGTCAACAGGTTGTTGAAGTCGTGGGCCACCCCACCGGCCATCTGCCCGACAGCTTCCATCTTCTGAGCTTGCCGAAGTTGCTCTTCCAAGAGCCGCCGCTCGGTCACGTTCACCGACACACCCAGGCCATGCTCGTACTCGCCGGTCGGCCCGCGAATCGCGGCGAACGATAACTCCACCCACACCGGCTCGCCATCGGCACGCAAATACCTCTTGGCGTAACTGAACCGATCCCGGACACCGGCCGTCACCTCGGCCAGGAGCGGATACTGCCCGGTCCAGTCATCGGGGTGCGTGATGTCTTGAGCCGTCAGTTGCAGAACATCCTCGACTGTCCGTCCCAGCATGGCGGCGAACGCCGGATTACACGAAACGAACCGACCGGACGGATCAGTGAGAGACACACCCGCGGACGTACTGGCGAACATCCCGCGGAACAACTCCTCGCTGCGTCTCAATTCGTCTTCCGCTTTTCGGCGCTCAGTCACATCGGTCACCAGCGCGAGTTTGATCGCCCGGCCATCCAGATTCAGCGCGAACGACGACACCTCGACATCGATCAACGCTCCACTGCGCGTGCGATGCCGGCTCGCAGTCAGGGAACTGTCGCCCGCGCCCTTGTTATTGAGCGAACCGAGCGAGCGAGGAGTGTCATCAGGCGGCCGGATGTCCCGGAGCGTCATCACCGAGAACTCTTCCCTCGAGTATCCGTATTTGCGAACCGCTGCTTCGTTGACCGCGAGGAACTGAAACGTCGTGGCATCGTAGACGAAGACCGGATGCGGGATGGCCTTGAACAGTTGCCGGTAGCGTTCTTCGCTTCGGCGCAGCGC
>JAKEEV010000798.1 GCA_022616395.1 Planctomycetia bacterium
GGCCTCCTGATGACGCTCACCGGCGTCTTCGTGTTCATTAACAACGCGAAGCCACCGGGCGGGTAGTTCAATCAGTTCGACTCCGCGTTCGGGGTCTTCTCGATGGTTTCGGGGAGTGAGGGAAGCGGAGTTGGAGCAACCGGAGCAAGTTCCAGTTCGGTGGTGGTGAAGCGGTCGATCTCGCGCTGGAGGAGTTGGAGCAGTTCATCTTTCTGTTTACGAATCTGCACGATCAGCCCGTGCAGTCCACGGGCTTTGTTCTCGTTGAGCAAGGTACAAAAGTTGAGAATGGACCCACTCAGAACCGGCCAGGCTTGAAGGAGTTGCGGTTCCGTGCCCGCGAAGTGCAACCGGAGTTTGCCTTCCAACACCGCGCTTTGAACCAGCCACTCGCGTTCCGATTCGTTGAACGCCGCGACCTGCTCGTTGACCATCTCGTGCCACGATCCCAGACCGGCATTATCGTCTGGGTACATCTGTTTGTGATCGTCCCGCCGGATCATGGCGGAAGTCGTCTGAAAGGTGGCGATCAGGTGCCGTTCCATCGCCTCGTTGAGTTCAGTGAGCAGCCCTTCCATCGCCTGCCGACGAGCGTCCTTGCGCGAATACGATTGCCGCAACTTCCAGTCATCCGTCTGTCTACGAAGTTGATATTCCCAGTATCGCTTTTGCCACGTCCAGAGTGCCAGAGCGCCTCCTCCGAGAGTGGCCAGAAGAATGAGGAAATTGAACGCGAACTTGGTGAACTCCTGCTCGACCATGGCGATGTACTCTCGGAGGCGGGGAATGTGATCGACGCGGAGCCAGTGTATCCGGGGCAGGTCGGCGAGCGATTTTCCTCGAGCCGTACTTCGCGTGGTCTCCGCGCAAGTTGTGAAGATTGCATGTGCGTCAATTGGATTATTTGCTCCGAATATGCTTGACGCGCGACGGGGGGGGGTCTGTACGGTTAATCGCGGTTACGACAACTTGCCACTCACCCGGAAGGAAGCCGATACCACTTCGCACGTTCGTTGACCTCACCAAGCGCCTGTTCCGCCGGTTCACCAAGAAGTCTCAACCCCAA
>JAKEEV010000799.1 GCA_022616395.1 Planctomycetia bacterium
CTGATTCCCCCGCTCTGACCCACCACAAAAAACAATCAACCCAACCTGGTATGATTACTGCTCACTGGTTGTGGTGGGCCTACTCCGGGACATTACCGTGCCGCATCCGCGAGGAACTGTTGGAGCGTCTTCCAGCCGGTGGCGGGGTCGAAGGGGGCATCGTAGAACGCGAACGTGTCTTCTCCTCCGGTGGTGGCCGAGGGGGTTTCCGCCGCGCGAGTCTGGAAGTATGTTCGCACGCGGTCGGCGGTGGCTGTGTCCGCGGTGCGTACAACCAGCTTCATCCTCGGCTGGTCGGCAAAACTCAGAGCGAATAACCCTCCTCGACCGCTGCTGGCCACTGGTAGCCACTTCTTCGCGTCTGGCGATTGCCCGAGGAGTTGCACGGCGGGTTTCTGCGTCCAGTCGCGTTCATCATCAGCCGCCAGCCACACCGCGGCATCCGGAGGAACTTCGGAGATCATCTCTCGCAGGCCGGTGAGTTCCTGTGTGCCATCTGCACGCTTGAGAGCATCGCGGAACTGCACTCCGCCCGGCCCGTAACCGCCATGATCGACGGCCTCGAAGTCCTTCTCGTCCACCCCGAACACCCACACGAGGGGAGACACCCTCTCCAACAACAGTGGGAGCGGCACGCGAGAGACTTCCACCCTGTAGCGTGGTTTGCCGCCCGGTTCTGACTTGCGCTTCAAGCGTTGCAAGAACTCGTCCTCGTCGGCGAGTGGACTTTGCAACACCAAAACCACCGTGAGCCGCAGTTCAAACTCGCCGTCGCCCAAAGAAGTGCTCCCGGCGATGTGGTCGATGTCTTGGAGCGTTAAGCCGAGTTGCTCGATTGTGCCGAACACTTGCGCGGGAACACCTGCACCGGCAAGCAGCGCGCGCGGGTCTTGCCCGGTGCGTTCCGCATACGCGAGTATCGGCGGCAACCGCACCGCGAAGACGATGTTGGAGTCCGCGGGCAAGTAACCTAGCCCCGCGAGTTGCGTGGAGGCGGGCTTGGTTTCTTCCTTCTTCTGAAATCCGCCTTTGAAGTAAATCGTTAGCCCGATGCCGACCGCAAGCAGCCCCAGGATCACCAGCCCGACCGCGAATCGGTTTGTGGTTTTGGAGGCTGGTGAGTGGGGAGTGGCGAGCGGTGTTGGGAGTGGTTCCTGTTGGTTGCTTTCTGTCTCCTGTCTGCTGTCTCCTGTCTCCTGATCGAATCCGCGAACGGGGAACACATCTCCGCAGCGCGGGCACGTCGCTCGGCGGTCGGCCGGGATCGCGGGCAACCCAAACGTGGTGTTACACGACGGGCAGGATAAGCGGACGCTCATGCGGGGTCTCGTCGAGAGGGCAACCGGTATTGTTGGCGCGTGGTTCACCAGGGGTTGAAACCCCTGGCTATTATCGGTGACCCCTTCAGGGCCGCAATGAGTTCACGGGTCGTTGTCTTTTGGACACCAAAGGTGTCACCGATAATAGCCAGGGGTTGAAACCCCTGGCTCTCGGATTTCCTGCATCACTTTTGGCTTCAGTGGGCAACCATATAGAGAAGGGCGCGCGGGACAGGCTCGCGCACCAAGTTACTTGTGGCAGAGAGGGAGCTGGATGTCCGTCGCTGCTGTCCGCAGGGTGGTCAGTCGGCTGGAGCCGACCGATCCGCCTCCCGACGCCGAACTCGTCCGGGCGATCTCGCTCGCCGGCGCCAACCGCGAGGAGGCGTTCGCTGCGATACTTCACCGCTATGGCCCGATGGTGCTGGGTGTGTGTCGGCGCGTGCTGGCGGATGCTCATGCGGCCGAGGATGCATTTCAGGCTGTATTCCTGGTTTTAGCTCGGAAGTCGAACACGATCTGCCCGCCGGGCGCGGTCGGTGGGTGGCTGTATGGTGTCGCGGTGAGAACGGCTCGCAAGGCGAAGACGGCCGCCGCCCGGCGGAGGAGGCGCGAAATGTCTGCGATGGCGTTGGCGAACTCCCGGACGGCGAACCCCGACCGCGAGGTCGGGGGTGATCTGGCCCAAGCTGAACTGCGCGCCGTGATCGATACCGAACTGGCAGCGTTGCCCGAAATGCACCGAGCCGCGGTGGTGCTGTGCGACCTGCACGGCAAGACGCGCGGGGAAGCTGCTCTGGAGTTGAACCGGCCCGAAGGTACAGTTGCGGCGTGGCTGGCGCGCGGGCGCAAGACTCTGGCTGCACGGTTGGCCCGGCGCGGGGTTGCTCTCCCGACCGCAGGGCTTGTCGCTGTCGCCACACCCTCGGTTGTTTCAGCGGAACTTGCATCCGCGACCACCTCCAGTTTCCTCGGCCGAGTTGTTTCGCCCACGGTCCATGCCTTGGCGGAGACTGTCATGAGAAGCTTCTCCACATCCCTCATGAAGCTCGCGGCGGTCGCGGTCACCATCGGGGGAGTGTTCGCAGCGATCACGGTGGCGATGGCCGGGCACAATAAACCGGTCGCGAACCCGAACACGGAGACGCCAACCGTGCCGACCGCCGCTCCGATTCCGCCAGACGTTCCGAAACCGGACCCGACACTGTTCGCCGATCACAAGGGGTACGTCCACTCCGTTTCGTACTCGCCTGATGGCAAGAAGTTCCTCTCGGTCGGCAACGGAACGGCCATCGTGTGGGACACACAGACGCGGAAGAAGCTGTTCACCGTGGAAGCAGAATTTGCCCGCTTTTCGGAGGACGGCAAAGCGTTCTTCTACCTGACACAGGATGAATTCCATATCGCGGACGTGACGACCGGCAAGTCGCGACAGAAGTTTGCTCGCGGGATGCCGAAGACGATCATTGGCGGGCGGTGGGCAACGATCTCCGGCGACGGCTCGGCACGCGTCGAGTTCGATGGCGTGGCTCACCACATCACGAACTTCCCGGTGAAAGGAGCAACGCCTTCACTCGCCGACCAGAAGGAAGTACTGACGTTTAGCACGTTGGTTCCGAACTACGGGTGCGGCGGCGCATTCGCTCCGGGCGGCATGACTCGCTTCGCGGGCATTCACCGAGCAACTCCCGACTTCAAACAAACCGCCTGCCTGTCGGTCTGGGAGTTGCCCGAAGGGAAGCGCGTCGGCACGATCTTCCGCGACTTCAATCACCCGGTTCAGTCGTTCGCGTGGAGTCCAGACGGAAAAGAGATCGCGGTCGGTTTTGGCGATGGCGTGCGGATATTTGACGCGAAGACGCTCAAGGAATTGCGTGTCCTCGACAAGCCGGGTAAGTGGGGCGATCCGCTTCCTCACACGACCGCGCTGGAGTGGTCGGCGGATGGTAAGGCGCTCGCCGCCGCGGTGACGGAAGAAGTCCGCATCCACAAGGAACTCGATGATGGTCGGGTGCTGGCCAAGGTGACCGCGATCAAAGTCGCGGTTCGATTGCTCGACACAACCACGGGCAAGGAGTTGCGTCGCATCGAAGGCTTCCCGGATAACTTGCCGGTGATCTCGCTCGCGTTTCA
>JAKEEV010000100.1 GCA_022616395.1 Planctomycetia bacterium
CGACCAATTGCAGTCCGACACTCCGGTTCGCATGGTCCGCCAGGAGCGGGCGGTTGCGGGCGAACAGAAGCAACGAGAGTTTCAGCGACGACAAGGAACAGTCGCGGATCCATAGGTTCAGGCCACGATTACCTTCAAACACATTCGCTCGCGTGCCTTGGCGGGGCTTGTTCCCCACTCCGAGAGGAACTGGAAGTACCGTTCGGTTGCAGTCTCTGGGGTTAGGGGAGCAGTAACCTTGATGACGAGCGACTCGAAGCCGTCTTCGGTAATTTCCCTCACTGCGAGTGCGATCCCGCTTGCTGGTGGGAATAACTTCTTCACCAACTGGATCGCGTGCTCGGCATCGGCCGCGAGGTCGTGCGTCTCGACGAACCGCTTGACCTCCGGCGAGGTGTTGAGGGCGGACGCGGTCGAGTGCGTTGCCGTGATGGTGACCGGCTTGACACCGCCCGGCTCGATCTTCAGGCCCGGCGTTTCTGACGATGGTGCGACGGCCATTTGATTTACTTCCTCTGCGTGATCTCCGCGTCTGGCTTCCCCTGACGGAGTGTGTACGCGGAGTTCGCTTTCAGTTTCGTCCACTCTTGCGGCTGTCCAGCGTCTTTGCCGGGCCAGCGGACGGTGATCTTGTCGATGGTGTCGGTTGCGCCGAGACCGAGCGTGATCGGTAGCTCGCTCTGACTGAGGTATCCGCGTGCTCCGGCTATCTCCCTGCGATACGTTTTCCCGCCAGCTTCGATGGTGATCTGGGCGCCGATGGCGCTTGTGTTCGCGGACTTGCCATCGCCGACAAGCGAAAGCCTGATGTACTTGTTACCGAGGGTCGTGTCGTTGCGCAGAAGTCGCGCGCGACCGTTGTTCTCCACTAACACCACATCGAGATCGCCATCGCCATCGTAATCGAGATACGCGCATCCGCGACCGACCATCGGGCGGAAGAAGTCTTTACCCGAATCGTTCGCCGTGATCGATTCAAAGAGTCGTTGTTGGTCGCCGGTGTTCCAGAACAGTTGCGGCGGCTGCGCGTACTGCTGGTCGCTCTGTACCTTCGTGATTTCCGGTTCGAGGTGCCCGTTGCAGACGAGCAAATCGAGCCTGCCGTCGAGATCGTAGTCGAAGAAGAACGTACCGAACTTCAGCCAGAACTGGCTCGGCCCGGCCAGCCCAATCCCGACCGCCAGATCGCGGAAGCGCAACCTTTGCGCGTCGGCGTTCGCCACGGAAAGGAACGTGATTGGCTCATCGGCAAAGTTCGCGATGACCGCGCCGTATTGACCGGGCAGATACTCGCCCCAGTCGATGCCCATCGCGCCGCGTGGCTTGCCCAGCGCGTACGCGACGTTAACGTAAAGCCCTTTCTCCTCGAACTTCCGCTCGCCGTCTTCGGCCGGGAGGTTGTGGAAGAAGAAGTTCCTCACGGTGTCGTTGGCAACGATCAGATCGGGCCAGCCGTCTCCGTCCGGGTCGCACGTGATGACGCCAAGCGACTTCGCGACCGGCCGCTCTCGCGCGCCTTTGTCGGTGCCTTCCTTCTCGACAACCTTGATACCGGTTAAGTCGCTCACATCGGCGAACTTCCCGCCTCCGAGATTGCGATAAAGCACGCACTGCGATCCTTCGAGTTGCTGCGGTTGCTGGTAGGCGCGCCCGATGCCGGTGAGCGTCGTCTTGATCGAGAGATCGACGGCCGGCGCCCACGTCACATAACGGCACACGAACAAGTCAAGCTTGCCATCGGCGTCATAGTCCACGAACGTCGCGGAGCTGGCGAACTCGACCGGCTCTTTGGAGCTAATGAACTGATCGGCCGAAAGCGAACCGGGCCACGCGCCTTTCGGAGCGATACCAGCGTCCGCGGTCACGTCGATGAACCGGCGGGCTGACGCCGCGCCGCTCGCCCCACCTTCGCCCGCCGTGTTGCGATAGAGCTTGCATCCACCCACGCCGGTGATGAACAGATCCACAAAGCCATCATTGTTGAAGTCGCCCGCGCACGCGCCCATGCCGTACATCGTGACATTCAGCCCCGCGACCGCAGTTGCGTCCTCGAACTTGCCGTCGCCACTGTTGCGGTAGAGCGTGAGGCACGACGCGGCTCGTTTCTCCGGTTGCGGATGCCCCGGCCACGCGCAGGCATTGACGAACAGCAAATCCTGGCGCCCATCGCCGTCGAAATCCAGCACGCACACCGAGCCGCCCATCGTTTCGGGCAGGAGTTTTTTCCCCGCGGCACCGTTGTAGTGCGCAAACGTGATGCCCGCCGGGTCGGTCACATTGG
The DNA here is from genome assembly GCA_022616395.1 of Planctomycetia bacterium. Lineage (GTDB taxonomy): Bacteria > Planctomycetota > Planctomycetia > Gemmatales > Gemmataceae > Gemmata. The sequence goes on from JAKEEV010000100.1 coordinate 2,282, forward strand.
TGAAGTTCACCTTCGGCACGGGAATCGGCGGCCGGTCCTTCGTCGGGTCGATCTCCGGCGGCTTCGAGACGTCCGGCGGCTTGTTGAAGTACGCGCGACCGAAGTAGATCGCGGCCACAGCGCCGCTTGCGATGAGAAGCAGACCGAGTATCATCAGGATGCGGTTGTTCATGGTGTGTTTTGGTTTCTACGCCGAAGGCGTTACAGACCAAAGCCCAGGGTCGCGAACGGAGTGAGCGCACCCTGGGTTACCCATGACGCGCCGGGATGTTATTGGTAACCCAGGGTGCGCTGGCGCGACCCTGGGCTTTGGTCTGAAACCCCTTCGGGGTACAGACAGAAGACGCGGAAGATCACTTCGGCAGTCCCGGAGCGCCAGGGCGGTTCGTTGGATACACTACGATGGCTTCGGCGGCGGCGTTCGCGGCCGGGTGGTTTTCGCGATACTTTTGCGTCGAGGCGGAGCGAGCCAGTTCGTCTGCCTTGTACATCGCGTGCGAGACCAGATGCAGATCGGCCAGCGCCGCGGCTATCGCGGTCTGAACAGTCGCATCTTGTTCCGCATGGTAAGCCGCGCGAAGCTGCACGATCAGCGCGCGGATGGTTGGCAATCGCGGGTACTTCGGATCGGCTGGGCGCTTGCCGAACGCCGTGACTGCGGCCGCGAGTTCCGTCGCGGCCTTCGCGCGCTGGTCGCCGGGGCTGTCCTTCTTCGCCACCACGTCGCCCAACTCCTTGAGCCGTTCGGCGGTAACTGGTTGCGTGGGCGCAGGCGCGCTCGGCGCTCCCTGCGCGAGTTCCGCGTAACACTGGTTCAGTCCGTAGTGCGAATCGAGGTCTTCGGGATCGACCGCCAGCGCCCGCTCATATGCAGCGATTGCGCGCGCGAGGAACTGTCGCTCCGCGGGGGATTTGGGCACTTCCAGCGTGCTGCGCTTGAATAGCGTGCGACCGAGTTCCCCCAGCACGACGTAGTCGCGTGTGAAGTTGAACTTCAACTTGCCATCGGGGTGCTTCGGCTGATTGGCGGGATCAACGATCTTCTCGAAGAGCGAGATGGCGGTGTCAAGGTCTTCTCGACTGGCGGCGTTCTGGGCATACACAAGCCCCTTGAACCACGCGAGCACCCACCACGGAGCCGGCGGGTCGCATTCCTGAGCGGCGTTGAGTTCGCGCCCGGCCTCCGCGAGCCGCTGCGGGCCACCCTGCGCGATCAGCACACGCGCGGTGTTCACGTGCCCGTGCCACTTCGCATCCGGCACGCCGAGAGTCGTCAGTTTGCGGAACGCGGCTTCGGCTTGCTTCAAGTTTCCTTTCTTGGGCTGAAGCGGTTCGCCTTCGAGGAAGCATCCGATGCCGTAATCGTTCCACCGCTGCCACGCGGGCTTGATCGGCGACTCCTGAGACGGCACATTCTCCGCCACGCCCGCCACAGGAAGCGTCACTTGGTCTTCGCAGATGTCCACGATGGGTAACTTCGGCACAGGCCGGCCGAGTTCCTTGTGAACAATCTGCATGTACTTGTAGTCGAACTTGCGGTAACGCAACCTCACCGTGATCTCAACCGGGCCGCTCACATTCTTCGGCACCGCGAGCGCGTAGTGAACAACTTGCCCCGCGCCGGGCGGAATCTGCTTGTCGTAAAGCGGCGTGAAGATGTCCTGCGGGTTGCGCCGGTCGATGCGGTTGCCGTTGCGGTCGAGCATGTGAACATTGACGAAGTGCGCCCACGGGTCCACTTCGCCATCGTCGTTTGGTTTCGAGAGCGCTCCGCTTCGGCCAATCACTCTGCCGCTGGCTTTCGCGGTGAAGTCCACCCAGATTTCGTTCGAGTCTACTGTTCCCTGACTGAAGTGGTGGCCGATGTTGAGCGTGCGAATCACCACTTCAA
>JAKEEV010000800.1 GCA_022616395.1 Planctomycetia bacterium
CAGTGACAACGGACTGTCACTCCGAAAACCCAAGAAAAACACCGCATTCGGACGCTCATACGGACAAATCCGACACCCTGAAAGCCCTGACCCTTCGGGGTTAGGCTTGGGTTTTTGGCTTGACAACTATCTGAAATAGTGTATACTTAGTGTAAGGATGTATAAAATGAGGACAGGGACGCCTCACCCGTGCAAAGGTAGGGACCGAATCGTCACGAGTGAACTCATGATGCGTGATTAAGGCCACCGGGTGCCCTCTTCAAACACCAGGATTTCCAGCGAATCGAGCGCATAAAGGCCGCTTCCCATGCGATCCCCAATGCACAAAAAGCGCGGAAACACCCTGATTTCCAGGCGAATACTCACGTCGCTCACCCCACGAAAAAACGAGGGTGTGTGTAGGGGGGTGACGAGGGACACCAACACCACCGCGCCGCACCAAACAGAGCCGAAGACCGGAGGTGTCTTTGTCTTTCCCCCGAAGGGATTGTATCCCAGAGAACGGAATCACTACCCTGGGATTCCATCACACTCACACCGGGCACCCACCTTGCTCACCCTCAACTCCGTCGAGATCGAAGAGACGTTCGCCGAAGCGTTCCCGATGACCGCGGCGCGCGTGCTGGTCACCGCAGACACGCTCGCCTGGGCGCGCGTCGCGGGCCAGAGCGCGACCGGCTACGCGGCCAGCGTCATCGGCTGCGACGCTGAAGCCGGCATCGAGCGCGAACTTTCGGCCGCGGAAACACCCGACGGAAGGCCCGGCGTGGCGCTCCTGTTCTTCGGCTTCAGCCGAGACGCGCTTCAGAAGGCCGTGACGAATCGTGTGGCGAACTGCGTGCTGACGTGCGCGACAACCGCGTGCTTCAACGGGCTTGATGGCGAACCGGGGAAGTCAATGAAAGTTGGCGGCGCTCTACGCTACTTCGGCGATGGATGGCAAATCAGTAAGCTTCTGGAAGGCAAACGCTACTGGCGCATGCCAACGATGGACGGCGAGTTTCTCTGCGAGGAAACCTTCGGTACCGTCAAGGGCGTCGGTGGCGGGAACTTCCTTATCCTCGGCGAAACACAATCGCAAGCGCTCGCGGCCGCGGAAGCAGCGGTGAACGCGATTCGCGCTGTGCCCGGCGTGATTCTCCCCTTCCCCGGCGGCATCGTGCGAAGCGGTAGCAAGGTCGGGAGCAAGTACAAGGGGCTGAAGGCGAGCACGAACGACGAGTACTGCCCGACGCTTCGCGGGGCGGTTGCGTCGAAGCTGCCCGAAGGCGTGCACGCGGTGTACGAAATCGTCATCGACGGGCTGGACTTGGCTTCAGTGGAAACGGCAACGCGAGTCGGCATCGAGGCCGCGTGCCAGCCCGGCGTGAAGCAAATCACCGCGGGCAACTACGGAGGCAAACTCGGCCCGCACCACATTCACCTGCACAAGCTATTCCCCAAACCATCATGAACCGCACCGACGCTTATGCCCTGCTCTGCGAATTCGTTTCCGACATCAGCCTGCGGAGGCATTGCATGTCGGTCGAGGTCGCGATGCGGGCTTACGCGCGCAAGCTTAACCAGGATGAAGAGACGTGGGGAATCGTCGGGCTGCTCCACGATTTCGATTACGAGCGCTGGCCGAACGCGCCCGACCACCCGCTGAAGGGTTCGGAGATTCTTCGCGCACGCGGCTATTCAGAAGTAGTCATCACGTGCATTCTCTCGCACGCGGACTACCTCGCGGACCAGTATCCGCGCACCACACTCATGCAAAAAGGGCTATACGCCTGCGACGAGATCACCGGCCTTATCACCGCGACAGCACTTCTGCGCCCAACCGGCATTTCTGATCTCACCGCTTCGAGCGTGAAAAAGAAGATGAAGACGAAGGGGTTCGCGAAGGGCGTGAATCGTGATGATGTGATTCGCGGAGCCACCGAGTTCGGCGTCGATCTCGACGAACACATTCAGTTCGTCATCGACGCGATGAAGACCATCGCTGCGGAGCTGGGCCTCAAGTAGGACAGGCTTCCTGTCTGTCGGTTTCTGTAGGACAGGCATCTTGCCTGTCTGAGGCAATGACAGGCTGGGAGCCTGTCCTACATCAACAGACAGGCAGGATGCCTGTCCTACA
>JAKEEV010000801.1 GCA_022616395.1 Planctomycetia bacterium
GCGGTGTTCCCAGCGCTCTTGTTCCCGTTGTGGTTTGGGTTCTATAGCCGTCGAGGAGCAAGCCGATTTGGACTGGCGTTCCTGCTCGCCGCCACGGTCAGTATCGCAATCACGGCTCTGGTGCTCTGGATCGATGGCCCAACCGGTCAGAACCTTGTCTCCGCGCTTCACCTCACCGACTGGAGGCCGTGGGCGGCTCCGACAACCGAGGATGTGAGCATCTGGAGCGGCACTCACTGGGCTTATCGACTCCCGCTGTTCATTCTTTTCGTCGGCTTCCTCGTCGTGGTGACCGTGTGGCCCAACCCGAAGAACCTCTCGCACCTCCTGGCTCAGTCCGCAGCGATTCTCATCGGCATTCAGTTCTGGCACGCGGATCGCGGAGGACTGTATGTGCTGTGGTATTTGCCGCTGCTTCTGTTGATGATGTTCCGGCCGAACTTGACGGCCGCCGAACCGCCGGTGATCGAACCGGGGAGTGGGATCATTCGCTGGGCTGGTGCCGCGTGGAGACGCATCCGACCATCTCCCGAACAGCCCAAACCTCTTGCGGTTTAACCGAAGCGCCTGAGGACTTTCCCCCCCGCTCCCTTGCGGTCGCGGCTCGTTCAGACACTGGAAATTCGAGCGACCCAACGAGCCGCGACCGCAAGGGAGCGGGGCTTTTAGACGAAGCCGGGACTCCAACGAAGCAATCCGACTTTCGCTCAGCGACTCCACTTGCTACGCTCTGCGCACTTCAACGGGAGGCACGGATGCCAACGCGGTGGCAATTTGTTCTGGCGACCGGGGCGCTGGCGGTGGTGGTCGCGGTTCCGGTGGTGTACTCATCTCATCAGTCCACACATCTTCGTAACTTGCGCGTCGTTGAAGAAGGCGTGCTTTATCGCAGCGGGCAACTCACTCCGGCGGGCATGGAACGCGTGCTCCACGATCACGGGATCAAGTGTGTGGTCACGCTCCGATCTACCCGCGTGCCGGGTACATCTGACCCGGACGAATGGGAAGAGGAACTCTGCTCCGCGAAGAGAGTGAAGCACGTCCGCATCGTTCCTCGCGTCTGGGGCGCGGATGAGACCGGCGAGATACCGGCGGAGCAGGGCGTCAAGCAGTTCCTGGAGGTGATGGACAACCCCGCGAACTATCCGGTTCTCGTTCATTGCTTCGCGGGGATTCACCGAACCGGAACGATGTGCGCGATCTACCGCATGGAGTTTCAGGGCTGGTCCGCCGAGCGCGCAATGGCCGAGATGCAACTCTACGGCTTCGACCGTGAAGACATGCACCAACACATCGAAGGCTATCTCAAGAATTACAAGCCAAGAAAGAAGTAGGTTCCGCTTGCCGAGTGGCACGGGGGAAATGCGGAATGCGGAATGCGGATTGCGGAATAAAAACCAAATCCAAATGCCGGCTCCGCGATTTTTGTCTTCTTGTCTTTGATTCCGCGTTCCGAGTTTCACATTCCGCATTTCTGACGGTTCCGCATTCCGGATTTCTGACGATTCCGCATTCCGACAAGCCCGCCTCGGTCTTGCGGAGGCTCTGCTCCCTTCGGCGGCTGTCACTATCGTTGCCCATCACCAACTACGGCGGGCACGGCGTGAGGGTCTCGTCGGTGATCGCTGCCGTTCTCCGTGGCGTCGAGTTCCGCCGGGTGTGATCGACCGAACCGGAGTTTGTCCAGGTAGATGTAGTAGACCGGTGTGAAGTAAAGCGTCAGCACCTGCGACACAAGAAGCCCACCGATGACCGCCAGCCCCAGCGGCTTGCGAGCCTCCGCTCCTGATCCCAGCCCCAGCGCGATTGGCAGCGCCCCGAGCAGCGCGCACATCGTTGTCATCATGATGGGGCGGAAGCGTACCAGAGCCGCCTCGTAGATCGCTTCCTCAGCCGACTTCCCCTCGGAACGCTGCGCGTCGAGCGCGAAATCGATCATCATGATCGCGTTCTTCTTCACGATCCCGATGAGCATGATTAGCCCGACCATCGAGTACACGTTCAGTTCGCTGCCGAAGAGGGCCAGCGTCAGAAGCGCTCCCACTCCGGCTGAGGGGAGACCCGAGAGGATGGTGATTGGGTGAATGAAGCTCTCGTAAAGCATCCCCATGACGAGGTAGATGACCAGAATCGCCGCGAGGAGCAACAGCCCCAACCCGCGAGCCGATTTCTGGAACTCCTGAGCTGTTCCCTGGAAGCCAGTAGTCAGCGTGGGGGGAAGTTCCTCACGCGATGCCTCTTCGACTTTCGCCAGCCCTTCGCCAAGCGACACTCCGGGCGCAAGATCGAACGAGATTGTGACCGCAGGCAGTTGGCCGGCGTGAGTGACTGTCAGCGGACCGACTCCACGCTCTACCGTGACCAGCGAGTCAATCGGAGCCAGAATCCCGGCGGCGGATCGGACATAGAGCCGCGACAACAGATTCGGGTCGCGCTGGAACTCCGGCTTTACTTCCAGCACGACCCGGTATTCGTTGGTCGGCGAGAAGATGGTGGACACCTGACGCGAGCCGTAGGCGTTTGCAAGCGCGTCCTGAATTTGCCGGGCGCTGACTCCGAGAGCCATCGCCTTGTCGCGATTGATCGTCACAATGAGTTGCGGGCTACGAACGAGTAAGTCGCTCGATACCTCCGTCAACTCCGGCATCCGTTTCAGCCGTTCTTCCAGTTTCGGCACCGCGGCGAACAGCTCGGCCGTGTCTGGTCCCTGGATGGTGAGCTGATACTGGCTCTTGGACGCTCGCCCGCCGATTCGGATTGGGGGCGGGTTCTGGAAGTAGACCTTGATTCCCGGCACGACTCCCACTTTCTTCCGCAACTGGGCGATCACCTCATCGGCGGTCAGCGTTCGCTTCTCGCGCGGCGTGAGGCGAATGAACATCCGCCCGGCGTTGCTTGCGGTTGTCGGGCCGCTCGCGCCGACCGTGCTGCTGAACGCCGCCACGTTCTCATCCTGGCGAACAATCTCGGCCACGCGCTGCTGAGCGTCGAGCATCCCCTCGAACGACACATCCTCCGGCCCCTCGGTTGTCGCGTAGATGTTTCCGGTGTCCTCGCTTGGCAGAAACCCCTTCGGGAGCACGATGAGGAAGTACGCGGTTCCGGCAACAAACGCGAACGAGAACAGGAGCATCCCCAATCGGAACCGCAGAGTCAGGCGCAGTGTCCGGGCGTACGCGGAGAGCGTGAAGTTGAAAATGCGCTCCGTGACCCGATAGAACCACCCCGGACGCTCCTCGCCCTGAGGCGAATGCCTGCGCAAGAACAAAGCGCAGAGCATCGGTGTGAGCGTGACAGACACGAGTCCCGAAACGATGATGGCAACCGAAATGGTCACCGCGAACTCGCGGAGCAATCGCCCCACGACTCCCTCCAGGAACAGCACCGGAATGAACACCGCGATGAGCGAGACTGTCATCGAGACGATGGTGAATCCGACCTCGGCCGATCCGTCCAGGGCCGCTCGAAGCGGCGACTTGCCCATGTCCAGATGGCGGACGATGTTCTCCAACATCACGATTGCATCATCCACGACGAATCCGACCGCGAGCGTCAGTGCCAGAAGCGACAGGTTGTTCAGAGTGTAATTGAAGAGGTACATCACGCCGAATGTGGCGATGATGGACACCGGTAACGCGAGACTTGGGATGATCGTTGCCCGCACGCTGCGGAGGAACAGGAAGATCACCAGCACGACCAGGACAAAGGCGATAATCAGGGTGATTTGAACATCGTGGATCGACTCCTGGATCGGTTTCGCGCGATCGGACTGCACCGCGAGCTTCACCGCCGGGGGAAGTTGAGCCTGGAGAGTGGGAAGAAGCTCTTTGACCTGGTCTGCAACCTCAACCGTGTTCGCGCCCGGCTGTCGTTGCACGCCGAGGACGACCGCGCGGGGCATCTCGCCGGGTGTACCATCCGGGTTTTGCTCGGTGAACCACGCGGCGAGCTTGTCGTTTTCGATTCCATCTGTCACGGTGCCGAGTTCACCCAAGCGAACGGGCTTCCCGTTTCGGTAAGCCACGATCATGGGGCGATACTCGCGAGCGCTCATCAACTGGCCGCTCGACTGGATGTTGAACGCGCGCC
>JAKEEV010000802.1 GCA_022616395.1 Planctomycetia bacterium
AAGTTCAGTCGCGTCACGCTCCCCGCGAACTCGCCGCATCACTTCCGGTTACTCTCTGATGGCTTGCTCGGCTACGCATGGCCGAAGTGGGTGCGCAGCGGCGAGAAATCCGAGTTTCGCGTGCATTCGGTCGAGCCATACAAGCTCGAACTGTGGCGGTATGGCTACTCGGCGGAATTCGTGCAGTCGCTCGGCTGGCACGATGAACACGGCCCGCGAGCGGTGATGCAAATCACTCCCGACGGCGACTACACCCAACACGGAGTCGAGTGGAACAAGGTCGGCTATGCGAACTCGGTCCATTCGCAGTTCGTGGCCGGTCCAGAGCGAAGCGGGCTGTACTACTTCCGGGCATCGACTGTGAGTGGAAGGGAGTTTTGTTTTCCGTGGATCGTTGCTCCCGCTTCGCCGCAAGCGGCATGTGCCGCTTGTGGCGTTGCAGTTTTGGCTTCAAACATCACCTGGAACGCTTACAACAACTTCGGCGGGCGCAGCAACTACATCCACGCCGACGGACTTCCCCCAACGCCCACCATCAACTCCCGCGCGGAACTCAAGCGATACTCGGACGCGGGGTTCTTTACCTGGGGCGCGGATTCTTACCCGCCGATCTCGTTCGACCGACCGGAGCCATTCAACCATATCGACTTTGCGGAAAAGATCACCGACCCAATCGAAGGCCGACAAGCATGTCACCTCGCGCCGGCTGAATGGCGATTGCTCGGCTGGCTGGAACGTCACGGCTTCGCGTACGACTACTTCGCGGAGACGCAACTCGATGATGGCACGCTCGACCTGTCGCGCTATCGCGTGCTGGTGCTCTCCGTTCACCCGGAATACTGGACTCGACGCATGTATGAGCGCGTCAAGCGCTGGGTCTTCAACGAAGGCGGCCGACTGGTGTATCTCGGAGGCAACGGGCTGAACTGCGAAGTGGAACTGCTTCCCGATCACTCCATGATCTGCCACAACGGAAAACTGCGCGGACTGAGCATTGAAGGACTCGGCGGACACGAAAGCCGCTACGCGATGCGTCACGAATCCGAAGCGAACTTGCTCGGCGTTGTGTTCACGCCAGCCGGAGCGATGACCGGAGCGCCTTATCGCGTGCTGGACGCTTCACACTGGGCCTTTGAGCGCACCGGCTTGAAGACAGGCGACACCTTCGGGGAAAAATCACTCCACATGCGCTGTCCCGGAGGTGCATCCGGCCACGAAACAGACAAACTGTCTCCGAGTTCGCCCAAGAACGCCAAAGTGATCGCACGCGGACTCAATCCCGACACCGGTGGCGCGGAGATAGTAACCTTCGATACACCTTCGGGCGGAGCGGTGTTCTCGGTGGGGTCGATCAACTTCGTCGCGTCGCTCGTGGTGGACGAATTTGTTTCTCGAATTACTGAGAACGTGTTGCGGCGGTGTCTCTTGTAAGAAGAGAATGGCCACAAAAAAGCACAAAACGCACAAAATGAAGAGAAGAACAGAAATGATTTGAACTCATTCTTCTGTCTTGGACTCTTGGTTTTCTTTTGTGCCTTTTGTGATTTTTTGTGGCCATTCCTTCTTGTTTGGAATTCCCATGAAGATCACCCGTATCGAAGCCATTCCCATTTGCGTTCCCCTGAAGAAGGGGATGAGCGCGAAGACCGCACACGGGGAACACGTCACTTCTCCTTACGTTATCGTGAAGGTTCACACCGACGCGGGGCTTGTCGGGTTGGGAGAAGCAACCATTTCGGCGTTGTGGTCCGGAGAGACTCAGCGTGGGACAGTTGCAGCGATCGAGGAGTACATCGCTCCGCAACTGATCGGCAAAGATCCGCGCGACATCTCTTCCGCGCGCCGCGCAATGGACTTCATCATCAAGCTGAACCCGTTCACGAAGTGCGCGGTGGAGATGGCACTGTGGGACATCGCGGGTAAGGCAGCGAACGTGCCGGTGTATCAGTTATTGGGCGGCAAAGTCCGCGACCGCGTGCGCATCAAGCTGGTCGTGTGGGCACGCGACGTTGCCGGTTCGCGACTCATGGCCGAACAGCATCTCAAACTCGGCGTGACTTGCGTGAAGGTGAAGACGGGCCTTGATCCAGAGTCGGATATTGCTCGCGTGCGCGCGGTGCGCGAAGTTACTCCGCGCGACATTCCCATCACGATCGATTCCAACTGCGGCTGGACGCTTCAACAAGCCAAGCACTGCCTGCGCGAACTCGCGGATGTGAAACTCCTCCTCGCGGAGCAACCAATCCCCGCTGGCGATCCCTCAGCGCTCGCGGAACTGCGGCGAGACACCCCCACGCCCATCATGGCCGATGAGAGCGTCTTCACGCTGCAAGATGCGTGGCTGCTCACCGTTCACCGAGCCGCGGACATTCTGAGTGTGTATCCCGGCAAGCATGCCGGAATCGCCGCGACAGCCGAAATCATCGCGGTGGCGAAGGCCGCCGGGATTCGCTGCACCATTGGAAGCAATCTCGAACTTGGAATCGGTACGGCCGCGATGCTTCAGGTCGCCGCGGCGTTCCCGGAAGTCGATTGCGATTCGTTCCCCGCGGACACCATCGGCCCGTTCTACCACGACGGCGAGATTATCACGAAGCCACTCGATCTTGGCCCGCCATATGCAAAGATTCCCGACGGTCCTGGCCTCGGAGTCGAACTCGACGAAACCGCGCTGGCTCGCTGGCGTGTGGGTTAATGCTCACTTCAAGCTTCTCGGCGCGTATTATGCTGGTAAGCCCACACTCGCACCGACATCACGGGCATTCACCGGAACCGCAACATGGCAGACACACCCAAGCTCACGCATCCGTGGCTCGTCGCTGTTTGGCCCGGCATGGGCCACGTTGCGCTGAACGCGGGCGTCTACCTGCTTGCCAAACTCGGCATGACCGCGATTGCCGAATTCGAATCCAACGAGGTGTTCGATGTGGAGCAGGTCGAAGTGAAGGACGGCCTCATTCAGCCGGCCCGCCGACCACGCAACCGCTTCTTTGCGTGGACCGACCCGAAGAAGCAACACGATCTGGTCGTGTTCCTCGGAGAAGCACAGCCTCCGGTCGGGAAGTATCCATTCTGTCGGCAAGTGATCGCCTACGCGCGCGAAATCGGGATCGAACGCGTGTTCACGTTCGCTGCTATGGCCACGCGAATGCGGCCCGAACACCGCTCGCGCGTCTTCGGCGCGGCCACCGACGAGCAAGGAGTGGAAGAACAGAAACGGCTGGAACTCAACGTACTCGAAGACGGACACATCGGCGGGCTTAACGGCGTGCTGTTGGCTGCGGCTGCCGAAGTCGGGCTTCGCGGAAGTTGCTTTTTGGGTGAAATGCCACACGTCTTCGCGCAGGTTCCCTTCCCGAAAGCGTCTCTGGCCATCCTCGAAGTGTTCAACACGATCACGGGGATCGAACTCGATCTTACCGAACTCTCCGAACAGGCTCAGACGGTGGAGGAGCAACTCAAGGAACTGCTCGCCCGCGTCGAGGAGCAATACGGCCGACAGTTGGGCGGCGAGATGGACGAGGAGGCCGAGGACGAGGAGGAAGAGGAGAGCGAGAGCGAGAGCAAGGAAGGCGTCGGCTATCGTTACGAAGGACCGGAAGGACTAGAGGAACCGGTCGCTTCACCGGACCTGGCACGCATCGAGGAACTGTTCGCCCGCGCCGCGGAGGATCGCTCGAAAGCCTTTGAACTCAAACGCGAACTCGACCGCCTGGGCGTCTTCAAGAAGTACGAAGACCGGTTCTTGGACCTGTTCAAGAAACCGGGGTGAAACCTCACGGATACGTTCGGTTCTCGATGGTAACCCAGGGTGCGCACATTGCATGTGCGACCCTGGGCTTTGGTCTGAAACCCCTTCGGGGTACAAACCAAAACCTGCGTGTTGTCTGGAATCACATTTCGCCTCCCTCCTTTCTCCTCACCATCCCTCGCGATACTATTTCGACATGAGCGAATGGCATCTCGCCCGCGGGTTCCGGTATGCGGGCATCGTTAGCGGATTGCGCACCGAACCGGATCGGCGCGACCTCGCGGTGATCGTCAGCGATACACCGGCGGCAGCCGCGGGCGTGTTCACGCAGAATCGCACGTGCGCTGCCCCCGTGCAGGTAAGTCGCACACGCCTTCCGCGACCCGATGCGCGCGCGATTGTGGTCTGTTCAGGCAACGCGAACGCTTGCACAGGTGAACAAGGAATCTCCGACGCGCTGCGAATGGCGGAACTCGTCGCGACGGAGCTGAGATGCGCGCCGGAACAGGTGCTAGTCGCTTCAACGGGCGTGATTGGCCGACCGCTTCCGATGCCAGTGCTCGAAGCCGGCATTCCCAAAGCCACACGCGAAGCCGTTGCCGGTCGAGATGCGTTCTCGCACGCTGCACACGCGATTCTCACCACCGACACCGGCATCAAGATCGCCACGAGGCACACCAACGAGTTCACGGTCACCGGATTCGCCAAGGGAGCCGCGATGATCGGCCCGAACATGGCGACCATGCTCGGCTTCGTGCTGACTGATGCCGCGGTTGCTCCGAATGAGTTGCAACGAATACTGAAGGCCGCGACCGATCAGAGCTTCAACTGTATCTCGGTGGAAGGGCACACCAGCACCAACGATACCGTCATACTTCTGGCGAATGGCAGCGGCCCTCCACTTGCAAATCAGGAACTGGAAGCGTTCGCGCTGGAAGTGAGGCACGTCTGCGTTGAACTGGCCCGCAAGATCGTGATTGACGCCGAAGGTGCTCAGCACCTCATCACAATCGAAGTGGAAGGCTGCCGCACAGACGCGGAGGCGAAGCAGATTGCCAAGACAGTCGCCGATAGCGTGCTCGTGAAGACCGCGGTGTTCGGGGCCGATCCAAACTGGGGCCGCGTGGTTTCGGCCGCGGGCTATTCGGGAGTAGTGTTCGACGAAAAAGACCTCTCCTTATGGATGGGCGATCTTCCACTGTATCGTGCTGGCTCACCTCTCCCGTTCGATGCGTCCGCCGCGTCGAGTTATCTGAAGCACAACCGCGAGGTCCACTTCAAACTGCGGTTTACTCTCGGCTCTGGCCGCTGCACGTTCTACACCAGCGACCTGACTTACGAATACGTGAAGCTGAACGCGAGCCGCACTACCTGATGCAATCGCTGATTTCCCTCACTGGCGTTTCTCGCACGTTCGGCGCGTTTACCGCGCTGAGTGACATCACGTTGTCACTTCCTCCGGGTCGCATCGGATTGCTTGGGCCTAACGGTGCGGGGAAATCCACACTCTTGAAGATTCTCATGGGCCTCCTTCCGCCCTCAAGCGGCACTGGCCGCGTGCTGGAGGAAGAGCTTGGCGGTGATCGCGATTCTCAGGGAAACTGGCGACTGCGGCGACTCATCGGTTTCATGCCGGAAGCCGATGCGCTCGTGCCGGGGCTAACGGGTGTGGAGTACGTCTCGCTCGCGGGCGAACTCTACGGAATGCCCAGACGAGAAGCGACTCGCCGCGCTCACGAGGTTCTGTCGTATCTTGAACTGGAGGAAGCCCGCTACCGCCGCGTGGAGGAATACTCCGCGGGCATGAAGCAGCGCGCGAAGCTGGCTCAGGCTCTGGTTCACGATCCGCCGGTGCTTCTGCTGGATGAACCAACGAGCGGACTCGATCCCGCCGGCCGCGACGCGCTGTTGCGTCTGGTCAAGGCGCTGGCGGTCGATCATGGCAAGTCGGTGCTGCTCTCGACGCACCTTCTGGCTGATGTGGAAGCGGTGTGCGAGCGCGTCGTTATTCTCGCGGGCGGCCGAGTGCGTCGAGAAGGCACGGTCGCGGAGTTGTGTGCCCGCAGGCAGGATCGCTTCCGCATTCGCGTGCAAGGAGACGCGGTCGAAGCCTTTCGGGAGGAGTTACTGCGCGCAGGCGTAGCCTTGCTAGGCGATAATGGACACGGAGACTGGCGGGTCGCGGTGCCGGTAAACTGGACGAGCCTCAACTTCTTCCGGCTGGCCGACGCTCGCGGAGTCATCATTCGCTCACTCACGCGCGACGACGAAACGCTGGAGGAACTATTTCTGCGAACAGTGAGTGGGTGAACAATCAATCAGAGCCGGAAGCGTCAGCGACGGGTTTCGTTATCTTTAGTCGCGACGCTTCCGACTCTAACCAAGAACCTAGTGCAGAAGCAACCGCTCCCTTGCGGTCGCGGCTCGTTTAGACACCCGCTCCCTTGCGGTCGCGGCTCGTTTAGACACCCGCTCCCTTGCGGTCGCGGCTCGTTGGTTGGCTGCGATTTCAAGCTCCCGAAC
>JAKEEV010000803.1 GCA_022616395.1 Planctomycetia bacterium
CTGGTGACTGGGTCGGCCCGCCTGGCCGAGGCGGGCAAAGTCGGTGCCGCGCGCCGGGCGGCACTTGATGACGTGTGCCGCCCGGCTCGCGGCACCTACGAGAAGACACAATGCAATTCTCTCTCTTCCTCATCGCTCTGTTCGCTTCGCCGGCCTTCGCGCAGCCGAAGGAACCGCCGGCCAAAGCTCCGTTTCCCTATGTGTGGGCGACCGCGTATCACGTTCTGCCCGGCACGCACACGGACGAATCCGGCTATTTCTCGCTGTGCGAAGGACATAACGGGAAAATCTATGTCGGCACCGCGGCGTATGGCTTCAACGCGTACCTGGTGGAGTTCGACCCGAAGACCGGCAAGCAGCGAATTGTCATTGATGTGAACAAGGTGTGCGGTATCCAGACCCCGACGAAGCCAACATATGCCGCGCAGTCGAAGATTCACACGCGGAACTTTGTTGGACCATCGGGCAAGATATATGTGGGGAGCAAGCAGGGCTATCGTCGCGGGAAAGATGACACCGCGGATTACCCGGGCGGCTACATCATGGTTTACGACCCGGAGACCGACAAGGCGGAGAACCTCGGAATGCCTCTCAAGGGCGAGGGCGTCAACGATGTGACCGCCGATGAGAAAACCGGGCTGATTTACATCGTGACGTGTGAGGAACATCATTGGGTCATCTACGACATGAAGACGAAGAAGTTCCACGAGCCGGACCCGAAACTGCGTCTCACCCCTTACGCGCAAACACTCATCGACAGCAAGGGCCGCGCGGTCGTCGTCACACGCGACTTCCGTCTCGCTCGATTCGACCCCGTAGCGAAGAAGCTCGAAGTGCTGCCGTTCGCTTCAGATGGAAAAGCTGTCGGCAAGGCGGATGATAAACTCGGCCCCGCGTGCTGGGCGATCACTTCCGACGCGAAGACAGCTTTCCTCATCCGCATGTCCGACTCGCGACTCTTCCGCATCGACTTGGCAGCCGATGGTGCGAAGCTACCAGTTGCGGACTTGGGCCGCATGATTGAGGGAAAGAATTTCGATTCGCGTGGGTCGCTTATCGTCGGTACAGACGGCAAGGTTCACGCTCTGATGCGGATCGACAACGAGACGGGCTTCGGGAAGGGTTACTTACATCACCTCGTCACTCACGACCCCGCAACGAAGAAGATGATTGATCGCGGAGTGCTCGGCGTGAAGAACCCGGACTGGTTTGATTTCAGCCCTGGCAAGGACGGAAAGCCGAAACCGTGGTCACACGGCTTCCACAAGCTTCCCGATGGTACCTACACACCGCTACACGTTCACATGGCACTCATCCAGACGAAGGCCGGCGACTTCTACGCAACGAGCATCTACCCATTCACGCTCTTGAAGATCGAGAAGAAGGACTTGAAGTGATCGGAGCCGGAAGCGTCAGCGACGGTGCGATGGGAAGACCGGTCGCTGACGCTTCCGGCTCCGATTAAGGGGAAGACCGGTCGCTGACGCTTCCGGCTCCGATTGGTTGTTCAATCGCGTTCCAATCGATTCGGTCTTTATCAATCGATGGCAACTCGACTGGCATCGCCTCCAGATATTTCGGTGCCGCGCCTGTATTGAACACCACCACGCGCTCATCGGGTTTCACTTCGCCCGCCGAGACCATGCGTTCGAGCACATCGAAGCACACCGCGGTCTCCGGGCAGATGCTGATACCCTCCGCGGAACTCGCCCGGTGCATCCATGGGCCGATCTTCGCTTCGCTCCCCGCGACCGCCTTTCCGCCGCTCTCGCGAATTGCATCAAGCATCATGAAATCGCCCACCGCGATCGGTACGCGCAACCCACTGGCAACCGTCCGCGCGTTCGGGAACAGTTCCGCGAACCGCTCGCCCTTCTCGAATGCCCGAACGATGGGCGCGCACCCTTCGGACTGACAGGAAATCAGCCGCGGGAGGCGAACCCCGCCCGCAAGGGCGGTGGGTGGACTGTGCTCGGACCCACCGCCCTTGCGGGCGGGGTTCGCCTGAAGCCAGCCGAGCGAGGCCAACTCCGCGAACGCCTTCCACATTCCGATGAGTCCTGTTCCTCCTCCGGTGGGGTAGAAGATCACGTCGGGGAGCGTCCAGTTAAACTGCTCCGCGAGTTCCAGCCCCATCGTCTTCTTGCCTTCCAGACGATACGGCTCCTTCAATGTGGAGAGATCGAACCACTTCATGCGCTCGGAGCCATCTTTCACGATCTTGCCGCAATCGTTGATGAGGCCGTTGACGCGAAAGGCTTTCGCTCCGTACAAGTGCGCTTCAAATTGATTCACAACCGGCGTGTCGTGTGGCATGAACACGAAGCACTCAATCTCCGCACGCGCGGCATACGCAGCCGCTGCACCGCCGGCGTTGCCCGCGGTCGGCAGAGCGATGCGCTTCACGTCCAGCCATTTCGCCAGGCTCACCGCGACAGCCATTCCGCGACTCTTGAAGCTGCCCGTTGGCAGTTGCGATTCATCCTTCACGAAGAGATTCGCCAGACCGAGTTGCTTGCCGAGCCGCGAGCAGTGTAGAAGGGGAGTCATTCCCTCGCCGAGCGTGACCGGCTCTTCTTCAAACGGAAGAGGAAGCAGTTCGCGATAGCGCCACAGGGAAGGTGAGCGCTTCGCGATCTCGGTTGGAGTGACCGCGGCCTTGATTTTGTCGAGATGGTAGCGTACCCAGATCGGTCGGCCGTTGTGCATGTTCGCGAGCGTGCCGAACGGCAGCACGGTGCCGTCAATCGCGGCTTCCAGATGCGAAACGAAGTGTGGCATGTGTGTTCTTGGCGAACCGCGAATGTTAATGAGCGGGTGTTGAGTGAAGACACCCGCTCGCTTGGCAGTAGTATCAAGGGGTGTCGGCTTGGGTCAGCAGTTCTCGTTTCGGGGTGTTGAAGCGCCCCTCCCCGCCACCCCCCTGCTTTTCTCCTCTTCTTGGTTTTCCCAGGATTTGTGGGGTTTTCTCACTTGGCGGTGCAAAGAGGTGGCCGTTATGGCCCCCAACTCCTTGAAAAGCTGGGGTTCTCGAAGGGGA
>JAKEEV010000101.1 GCA_022616395.1 Planctomycetia bacterium
GGGAAGAACTCCTCGATGCGCACGCGGAAGTTGGGAATCACCGGGTCAGCAGTCAGATCGTCGGTGTCGCGGAACCGGCGTGCGGTGCCGTCCGCCTGATACACAAGCACCGTTCGCGTCTTCGGCGTGACCACCCAAATAAGCGGAACCCCCGCGTCGAAGTAGTCCGCGAGTTTCTCTTCAACTTCCTCGTATGTGTCGTTCGGCGAAACGACTTCAATGGCAAGATCGGGCCGGAACCGGCAAATGCCAACCGGCACGCGACCATCGGGCAACCGGTCCTGGCGGATGAATGAGATGTCCGGCTTCCGCACGCGCTTGGGATGGGTTGGAAAACACTGATACATCGCTTCTGTGTCGAGAATCTCCCCAAGTTTGGCTGCGTAGACCGTCAGGGTTAAGTGGTGGACGATCCGCGCTTGGATTGCGCCGTTTTCGGTTCCCATGTTCTTCTCTTTCACGATGCCGTCGATGAGTTCGAGTCCCTGCGAGTCGGGCAACTCCTCGAACTGCTCAGGCGTCATGCGGGGCGGGTAGGCTTTCACGATCATGGCGTTTCTCCCAAAGGGAATACCTCATTATGCCAGCCCGAAGGACTTCCGCAAAAGATCGGGTTCGACGCGGCCGAAGCGGTGGCACTTGCCCGTCTTGAGATTGCGAAACTCGACTTCCGCGGGCGAGAACAAGAGCGGGTCGATCTTGTAGAAGTCGCCGCTGTAGCGCACGAACACTTCGGCAAACGGCGCTCCATGATCCTTCGAGGACGAAGAGGGCACCTTCGGGCCAATCGCGTGAAGCAACTCATCGTCAGTCCGAACCCAGAGCGTAACTCGGCCGCCGTAGAGGATCGCGTCATTCGTGCGGCCAATCGCTTGCACGAAATCCGTTGCCACCGGCGGCAGCGGGGCCACTCCATAGCCGCTCACGATCTGCGTTACGTCGAACTTCAACTCGTGAAGCTTGTGAAGGGCGGTTTCCACGGAACGCGCGACGATCTGGGTTGTTCCCGCAATGCTCATCGTGGGTGCAACGAGTAGCGTGAGGTGCTCCGCGACCGGCGGCAGTTTCGCCACAATCGCCGCGATGACTTCCTCCGTTGGGTGCTTGTGCGTTTCCAGCACGCCGACCGCGATCGGTGATTCTTCCTTACCGGGAATGTGCTGAAAGAGTTCTTCGCGCGCTGAAAGCGCTCGCATCGGCCCGGAACCCATCCCGATGAACTTCCCTCCGGCCTTCACCTCCCACCCTGCATACTGCGACGCAAGACAGGCGCGAACCGGGTCGTCGGTCGTCACTTGCACCGCCGAAGCGCTCACCTCGGCGAGAGGGCAAGGCACATATGCCACTTCGCCCAGGTCTGCTAGACATGCACGAGCCATTAGCAAGCCGGCCGCGAGGCTTCCGGTCACTGCTCCTCCGCAGTCGATCACACGCGCTCCCGCCACTTTCGAGACGCTTACGCGGAGTTGA
>JAKEEV010000804.1 GCA_022616395.1 Planctomycetia bacterium
GTGTTGTAAATCTGCCCGTCTGGTTGCGACGGTACGAAGGGAGCATCTCCGGGGTTGGTCAAGTTGGCGGGCGGCGTACTCAGACCATACGCACCGACAATCCCATACGCCAACTCGCCGCCACCTCCGCGACCGCTTGCTCCGTGGCACACCGCGCAGTGTCGGTTGAACTGCGTCTGCCCACGATTGAACATCGCGTCCCACCCGCCGCTCTTCTCCACTGCCAGCGGCGGAATGTGATTCACCCAGTAGCTCTCGCCGACCAACGTCTTCCCGTCCCACTTCGGTTTCTCCGGCACGCCGTCAGCGCTCTTCGCGTCGGGGTTCGCGATGCCGAAGTAATACCGCTTGTCGGCCTTCAGGAAGTCCGGGTTCGGCGTCGTGTGGTGGCCCGCGTCCGCGAAGTAGTCGGTGCCATCGAACGGAATCGCGTGCTCCGGCGGAAGCCGACTGCTGCGCCCATCCGCGAAGTATTTGCTCTCTCCCTGGCTCGTGTACTTCGCCTGATACTTCATATCGAGGAAGAAGTGCCACGGTCGCATGTCGCTCTTCTGCCCGCGGAAGCCGAGTACCAACACCACCGCGCTGAACACACCAAACAGTGCGCTGAACATATACAGGTACGACATCATCCGTCCGCGACGCTTCCCCAACACGCCCGCCGAGAACAGCGTCACGCCAAGCAGAATGACAGTGATGCCGAGAATAATTCCCAGCGTCGCGTTCATGAATACGTTCGCGTCGATCATGTACATGGGAATGACCTCTTGGCGAACCCCGCCCGCAAGGGCGGTGGGTGTGTGGACCCGCCGCCCTTGCGGGCGGGGTTCGCCCTACGCCTCGACAACCGCCACGTGTTTGCCTCCGAGCGATTCCAGGAATGCTCGCGTGTCGTCCGGAGAGAACTTCGCGTCCTTCGCTTCGATCGTCAGGAAGAATCCGCCTTGCGAACTACGATTAAACGTCGGGTGACTGTCGAGTGGGTGGAAGAATCGCGGCAGGTCGCACAACCCAATGAGACTGAACAGCGTGAAGAAGCCCGCGAACAGCACCATCATCTCGAAGAAGACCGGCACGAACGCTTCCCACGAACGGTATTCCTTCCCGGCCACATTGGTCGGGTAGTAGTACGCCATGAAATAGAACTGCAACAGCGCGGCCGCGGCCAATCCGGTGAGCGCGCCGGCGAGCGTGAACAGCGGCAAGCGGCTGCGAGCGCGACCGATCGCTTCCTTCATGCCGTGGACGTAGAACGGCGTCCACGCGTCCACATGCTTGTAGCCCGCGGCGATGGCCTTCTTCGCGGCTTCAAGAAGTTGCGTGCCGTTGGCGAACTCCGCGACGGCTCCCCACGGCTTGCCGGTGCCTCCGGGCGTCGGGATGAATGGCGGAATCGGTTCGGTGTGTGGTTTCACTTCGTTCGGCGGCCGTGCGGGAGCGCCATACGAAGCCGCGAGCGCGTGATCGGCCGTCGGATACTGCCCGTCTTCGCCCTTCAAGTATTCCGAATCGGGTTTGAAGTTGTAGTGCGGGTTCGCCATCGGCAGGACGGTCTTCACTTCCGCGATCGCGATCATCGGCAAGAACCGGATGAAGAGCAGCGTGAGCGTAAAGAACAGGCCGAAGTCGCCGATCATCTGCATCCAGTCCACCCATGTCGGATGGAACTGACCCCACGAGCCGGGCA
>JAKEEV010000805.1 GCA_022616395.1 Planctomycetia bacterium
GTGTTGGTGTAAGTCGCGGCGTTCTGAGGCGGTGCAGTGCCGTCGGTGGCGATATCCACCGACCGGAAGTAGAACCGCTCGAAGAACCACGCGAACCGGCCACCGGTCAGAGCGTAGATGCGGCTATAGTCGGTGGCGAACATCGGGATTCGCCCGCCGACTTCCGCCTGCTGATAGCGCTGGGTGAACTTGATGTCCATCACGCTGGCGGCGTTCCAGATGCCGTAAGTGTTGAACCCACCATTGGCTTGCGTGTCGAAGGAGGTGTTGAGCTGAGCACCGGCGAACTGGGGGGTGAAGCCAAACACCGGCGCGACCAGGAAGGTATCAGCCAGGTCCGTCCGCGTGCGGAACAGCGGAGGAACCAGAGTCGCCCCAGCGGAGTAATGCGCATCGTAGAACTGCATGTAGCTGGCGTAGATGCGAGTTCCCGTGTCGAACTTGTACCCGACTTCCACCTGGAAGCCGGGCTGGAAGGTGCGGGTGCCGATGTCATCGGTCACCAGCGCCTGGAACCCGCTTCCGACATAGTTGCCGGGAACGCCGGTGATGACGCCCGTCGCGTCGATCAACCCGCGAAAGGCCACCGTCTGGCGGCCGAGTGCTCGCGTCTGGGTGAACATCACGTACTCGGCCGATCCGTAGAACCCCGGCTGGCCGGAGGCTCCAGTCGGGATTGGAAAAGTCGGCTCGGTATTGAGAGGCGGCTGGAACTCGCCTTCCTGAGCCGGTGCGGCTGTCGGCCATCCCACCGCAATCGCGGCCGCCAGCACGGCTCCCCCGATGTACCGATGGCGCATAACCCACTTCCCCCTTCGCTGCATAGACGACCGACCGATGGAGGTTCCCCAACCCAACACCGGTCCCGGCATCTCGGCTTGGCCGGGACACCGTTCCCCTGTTACGGCACTTTGCGCACTGGGGCGGAAAGTCGCGGAACGATAACGACCACGCACAAGCGGTCAAGCGAAAAGCGCCACTTCTCGCGGGAAAAAGAAGGACTTTCACACGCCAAGGCGCGAAGCTAAAGAAGATCGCAACACACCGGCAAACGGCGTCGGCCCAGGTACCGTTATCAAGTGGGCAAACCACACAAGCCGGCACACCAACAGGTTCACAATCACTCAATGAAATTCCTTCTTGCACTCACGGTCTCCGTTACCCTCCTTGCCGATCTTCGCGCCGCGGACCCTGAACCGGTCGCTGTCGATACGCTGGCCACCGATGCGCTCAAGGCGTGGCAAGTTCCAGGCGTCGCGGTGGTCATCGTTCGCGGAAATGAAAAGCTCGTACTGAAGGGCTATGGCCGAAAGTCGGTCGATGCGAACGATCCCGTCACGCCCGACACGCTCTTCCCGCTCGCATCCTGCACCAAGCAGTTCACTAGCGCGCTTCTGGCGATGCTGGTCGATGATCGCGTACTCGACTGGGATGACCTCGTTCGCAAGCACCTGCCGGACTTCAAGCTCTCCGACCCAAACGCAACCGCGCTCCTCTCTCTGCGTGATTTGCTTTCGCATCGCACGGGAGTCGCGGGGAATGATCTGCTCTGGTATCGCGCGCCGTGGACCATCGACCACGTCTTGAAGCAAGTTCCTCTGCTTCCCCTCGAATACCCATTCCGCGGCGGTTACCGGTACAACAGCCTCATGTACATGGCCGCGGGTCGCATCGCGGAGAAAGTCGGCAAGGAGAAATGGGAGAAGCTGGTTCTCGACCGCCTTTGCGAACCGCTTGAAATGAAGGGCGTGAAGTTCACTACGACAGACATTCCCAAAGACGCCGACCGCGCGCTCGGTCACAAGCTGAACAAGCAGGGAAAGATCGAGCGGATGCCGATTTACGAGATCAAGGAGCCGAACCCGTCCGGCTCAATGCACGCGACCGCGCGCGATCTGGCCGCGTGGATTCGGTTCCAGGTGACTGATGGCATCGCGCCTAGCGGAGTGCGGCTGGTGTCGATCAAACCACTGGTCGAAACGCGCACCCCTCAGACTCTCATGCGCATGGAAGGAGCAACGAAGGCGCTGTTCCCCGAAACGGTGCAGACAAGTTACGCAATGGGCTGGGTGGCTCACGACTATCGTGGGTTGAAGGTGTGCGGGCACGGAGGGCTGATTGATGGCTTCCGCATCCAGATCACACTTGTGCCGGA
>JAKEEV010000806.1 GCA_022616395.1 Planctomycetia bacterium
CCGACCATCTCGCCGCCGGCCACAAGCGCGCTGTAGAGTTCGGCCAAGTCCGATGGCTGACCGGCTGGGATGCGCTCGATTGCCGCTCGACGCAACAGCGACAGCCCGTAGTCGATGTGCGTCATGTCGGGCGTTGTGTCCTTCTTGCTGTATCGCAAAAGCCGACCGTGACGGAAGACCACATTGCTCGCATCGAAACTGTTCTCGTTGCGGAACACCGTCATGACGCCCAGCGCGTTTGCTGGCAATGCCGCGAACACATCGGCGTAGTTCACATCCAGAAGCGAATCGCCGTAGAGCACGAAGCAACCATCGCCAATGAGCGGCAGCGCGTGCCGGACTGCTCCTCCGGTTCCGCGAAGTGTAGCTCCGTCGTGCGAATACTGCACCCGAAGCCCAAACCGTTTCCCGTCACCGACGTGAGCGCGAATCTGGTCCGCGAAGTGGCCGACGCACATCACGACTTCGTGAATGCCCTGGACGTAGAGCGCTTCGAGTTGGTGGTCGATGAATGGTCGCCCCACCACCGATACCAGCGCCTTGGGGATCGACTTCGTGACTTCGCCAAGCCGGGTGGCCTTTCCACCGGCGAGGATCAGAACAGGCGTTGAAGCGAGATCCTTCACGGGGGAAATCCCTTCGCGAGTTTCTTCAGAGCCGCGACCGTCAGGGAGCGTTCTTCGTCTTCCGCTCCCTGACGGTCGCGGCTCTGAAAGATGCGTCACGCGGCTCGGCGAATGGCGGGGCGCAGAGCCGGAGGTGGAGTTGCTCCGGCCACGACTCGCGTACCCTGGAAGTCGAAGCGGAACGGAACGTCCTGCAAGCCGGCTTCGGCCATCGCGTCGCAGAGTCGGTCGCGTTCCTCGGTGTAGAACATCAGGAACCCACCTCCGCCGGCGCCGATGAGCTTGCCGCCCAGCCCGCCGTTGTTCATTCCGAATTCGTACCACTCGTCGATGCGCGAGTTCGACATGTTCCCGCTGCGTTTCTTCTTCCACCGCCAGTGAACGTTCATCAGTTCGGCGAACCCGCGCAGGTCGCCGCCTTCCAGAGCGTCCTTGCTCTTGAGGCCAATATCCTTGATGAAGTGCAGGTTCTCGATCATCGATTTGTCGGCCGACTTCGTCTTGGTGTCCTGCTCGCGCAGCACCTCGGAGGCGCTTCGCGTGTAGCCGGTGAAGAACAAGAGCAGGTTTTGTTCGAGTTGGCGGAGTGTGTTGGATGAAGCACGCAGCGGCGAGTATTCAACGTGCCCATCGGGGTTAAAGCGGAAGCACGTTACTCCCCCGACGGCCGCGATGTACTGATCTTGCTTCCCGACGGGTTCCTTCAGTCGGTCGATTTCGATGTGACAGGCTTGTTCCGCGATCTCCGCGGCGCTGGGGTTGCCATCGCACAGCGCGTGCAGCGCGCGTAAGAGCGCGGTGCAGAAACTGCCGGACGAACCCAGCCCGGTTCCGGCCGGGATGTCGGCCATCGCGGCGATTTCCAGCCCCTCAGCGGGCATCCCGACCAGTCGCATTGCTTCACGCACCAGCGGATGCTGAATGTCCTTCACATCGGTGACTCGCTCGGTCTGCGAGTATTTCAGAATCATCTCCGGCAGGATCGAACGATTGATGATGATGTGAACGTGTCGGTCGATGGCGGCCGCGACCAGAAAGCCCGTGTGCTCGCGATAATACGATGGCAGGTCGGTTCCGCCTCCGCCAAGTGAAATGCGCAGCGGGCTACGGGTAATAATCATCGGTCACTCCGCTTCCGTGCGGCTTGAAAGTAGTCGGCACACGCTGGGTGCCGTTCTGGTTTGTGGCGCGCAGCATTGTTATGGTCGGTTACAAGACCCCCTGAGCTTCACACTTTGCCGCAAATCCCCATCGCCCCATCTCTTCATCACCCTCGCTCCTCACGCGGCTTGCCGTAGCGCGTTGGACGACTGCTCATAAACGCTCGCAACGACATCGAGAGCCGCGATTGCGTCTTCGAGCGTCGCGCCGATGCCGGTGGTGTTGCTTATCGCGGAGGTAAAGTCGAGAAACTCCGCCGTCCAGGATGAGTCTTCGCCGGGGTATTCCCAGATCGTTGTCTCCGGCGGTCCCATCTGGGGAAGCATCCGGTAATACGCCAGTCGTTCGACTCCGTAACTTCCTCCCAAACCATCGATCTGGAGTTTTCCGGTGCGTCCGTAGATTTCGAGGCAGAAGAGATTCTTCCATTCGGTGCAACTTGCGTGAAGCCAACTCAGTTGCCCACCTGTGTGCTTCAGGAACACGAAGCCGTTGTCTTCCACCGGCATATCCCAGAAGAACGTGCCCGCGTATCCGCTGGCTTCGGCCACATCGCCGAGGAACCAGCGCGTGAGGTCAATCAAGTGAACGCCCTGATCGAGCAACTCTCCTCCTCCTGCCAGTTTGGGATCCGCGCGCCATTCGCGGTCGTAACCGATTCGGCCACCATGCCCATATCGCCCGCGGACAAACATCAGCGGCCCAATCGCGCCGGAATCCACCAACTCGCGTGCCTTGAGCAGAGCTGGATGAAAGCGGTGGTTGAAGCCGACGCGCACCGTTACGTTTGCGCTCTTCGCCGCGACCGCCACGGGGCGAAGTTCTTCCGCGGACCGAGCCGCGGGCTTTTCGACCAACACGTTCTTTCCGGCTTTCACCGCCGCGAGCGTGATGGGTGCGAGCGAATCGTTGGTGGTGGCGACAACGACCGCGTCCACGTCATTCCAGGCAATGAATTCGTGCCAGTGCGGAACCGCGACGCAGCCAGGGTAAAGCTTGGCGAGATGGACGGCGCGGTCAAACACCGCGTCCGCTGTGGCGGCAATTGTGTGCCCAAGCGCGGCGATTGATTTCGCGCGCTTCTGACCGATCAGTCCGCAACCCACGATGGCTACGCGCACTTCTTCCACCCTCCGCGGTCGTCCGGTGTGATTCTGCGAAGCGTGTAGATGTCGCTCGCGGTCAGTTCGTTGACTTTGGAAGGGAGATTCGCCCAGTCGTCCCATACGGCGCTGAGTAATCGGCCGGTGATGCCATCGGAAGCGGCCGACGCGAGGAAAGCGGTTAACTCCGCGCCGCGTTCCAGTGGCGTGCCCCCTTGCTTCTGTTGCTTGACCATTTTTTCGTGGAACGTGGCACCGACTTTCTCCGACCCGGCGGCAATCAAGTCATCCATCAGGCGAGTATTGAGTGCGCCGGGCGCGATGGCGTTCACATCGATGCCAGTTCCGCGACACTCTTCGGCCAGCGTTTCGGTGAACCGCACCACGGCGGCCTTCGACGCGGCATAGGCGCTGATGCGCGGAAGCGGGGCCGTTGCTCCGCCACCCGAAAGATTGATGATCTTGCCGTAATTTGCTGATCGCATGTGTGGGAGAAACGCGCGGCACATCAGAATCGTGCCGAAGAGATTGATTTCAATGGCTCGCACCCACTCGGACCAGTCGTTCTCTTCGATCAGTCCGAATGGCCCGTAGACGCCCGCGTTATTCACCAGCACGCAGGGGTTCGGAAGTTCCGCGCGTGCTTGTTCAATCGTGGCGTGACAGTGTTCGGAGAGGGAAACATCGGCCGTGCGTGTGAGAACGCGTTGTTTGGCAAGCGTGGCGAGTGGCGTGAGTTCCTCGGCTGTTTGCTTCAGTAATTCTTCTCCGCGCGCGGTGATGAGCACACTTGCCCCAGCGCGCACGAAGTGTTCGGCAATCGCACGGCCCAAGCCCTGATTGGCTCCGGTGATGACGGCCGAGCGGCCAGCGAGCGGCTTACCCTGCGACTCCATTCGCGGCGACTCCTTGACCATCTTGCGTAACCTGCGAATTCTATACTCCGCCTCAAACTGACTCCGCAAGGCCAACAGGATAGGTGGGATTGGGTAGGTGCCGCTTGCCGAGCCGTGCGCATTCAAACGAGCCGCGACCGCAAGGGAGCGGTTTGTTTTACCCGCTCCCTTGCGGTCGCGGCTCGTTGAAAGGCACTCACGCAGCCCGTCCCGCTGCGATGTAACTGATATTGGGATCGCTGGCCAAGCCAGCGGAGAGGAAGTGCGTTGGGTCGATCACGCGCGGACGCTTCATCGCTCGGCGAACTTGGGCGGGCGTGAGTGTGCGGTATTCCGGCCACGGTGTCGCCAGCACGCCGACATCCGCTCCGCGAAGAGCCGATTCCGCGCTCTCGGTGAGTTCCACGCCCGCCAGTTCCTCCGCGCCGGCCTTCACGGCCGGATCGTGCGCGCGAACCTTCACCCCGCGTGCAAGCAACCACTGGCACAATTCGACCGAACCGGATCGGCGAAGCGTGTCGGTGCCCGGCTTGTACGTTAACCCCAGAACCGCGACCGTTGCGCCGGCCGGGATGCTCGAAAGTTGCTCGCGAAGCCAGTTCTTCTGACACTCGTTACTTGCTCGAACGCCCTGGAAGAGATGCGCTGGGCGGTTGTGCGCTTGAGCCAGTTCAAGCAGAAAGCCGATGTCGCGTGCGAGCGTTCCTCCGGCGAATGCCGCTCCGGGAGAAAGGTACGCACGCGGGCCGATGCGACTTTCGCTCTTCAGGCCGCGTTCCACTTCCTTCGCATCCGCTCCGACCACTTCACAGATGCGGGCCAGCTCGTTAATGAACGCCACGGAAGTCGCCAGGAACGCGTTGACCGCGTGCTTGGTCATCTCGGCAGATGCGACCGACATCCATACGCGCTCGCCACCGAAGAGAGAGAGTAACCGCGTGAGTTTGTCGCGGTCGGGCGATTCGCAACCGATGACGATGCGATCCGGACGGCGGAAGCAATCGAGCGCTTGACCAAGTCGCAAGTTCTCCGGCGAACACGCGACTCGCACTCCGCGATGTGCCCAATCCGCCGCGAGACGCGCTCCGAAGCCAACCGGCACCTGTGACGAAATCAACACCAGTGTGCCCGGTTGCAAGTGAGAAGCGATGTCTTCCAGGCGGTCGCGAACCCACTGCACGTCGGCGTTGTCGTTCGCGTCCACAGGCGTGTCGAAGCACACCCACACCACTTCGGCGGAAGGAATCGCCTCGGCCGCGCTCGTCATGAAACGCAGCCGGCCGGCTTTCTGTTGCTCCGCCACGAGTGCTGCGAGTCCCGGCTCGTCCACCGGCGGTCGGTTCGCTTGCAGATTCGCGATTGTGCCCGTGTCCGGGTCCAGACCAACGACGCTGTGCCCCGCTTCCGCCAGACACGCGGCCGTCACGCTTCCCAGATGCCACAGACCGTAAACGGTGACTTGCATGGGGAGAATCCTTGATTGTAGTCATCACGCTCCGCGTGATGCCGCGAGCGCAGCGAGCGAAGGTTTTTGAATGAAGAAAACCCCGCCGCTTCGCGGCGGCATCACGCGGAGCGTGATGACTACAATCTCGACCTCACGCTGCCTTGCGCGATTCCAGCACCCATTCGTTTGCGCGCAGATAGTCCAGTGTGCGAATCACCGAGTCGCGGATGCTTAACTTTTGCTTCCAGCCGAAGGATTTGAGCTTTGCGGTGTCGAGGAAGATGAACGGGCTGTCTCCGATCCAGCCGCGTTTGCCTCCGGTGTAGTTTCGCTTCGGATTCAGGCCGAGGCGTTCGCAAATCCAGCCGAGCGAATCATCCACCTGGCAGTATTCATCCGCGCCGAGGTTCACCACATTCACCGGCTCGGTAGCTTTCGCCACCACCGTGAAGATCGCGTCGATGCAGTCCTGGACGTAAAGATAACTCTTGCGCTGTTTGCCATCGCCAAGCACTTCGATGGCGTGCGGGTTGGCGAGCAACTTCGCGTAGAAGTCGAAGACATGCCCGTGCGTGTAGCGTTCGCCCAGGATCGAGACGAAGCGGAAGATGAACGCCTGGAATCCGAAGCCGGCGGCGTAAGCCGAGATCAGCCCTTCGCCCGCGACCTTGCTCGCGGCGTAAAGGCTTGTCTGGATCGGGAAGGGAGCGGTTTCTGGCGTGGGGAACACTTCCGGCTCGCCATAGACCGAACCGGTGGACGAGAAGCCGATGCGTTTCACGCCGTTTGCGCGCATTGCTTCGAGCACGTTGAACGTCGCGATTGTGTTCTGTTGAAGATCCTTGCT
The DNA here is from genome assembly GCA_022616395.1 of Planctomycetia bacterium. Lineage (GTDB taxonomy): Bacteria > Planctomycetota > Planctomycetia > Gemmatales > Gemmataceae > Gemmata. Next base: position 6,081 of record JAKEEV010000806.1, read on the forward strand.
GGGGTGGTTCGTGCCGAATCGCACATCGGCGTTGGCGGCAAGATGGAAAACGAACTCGTGCCCCGCGACGGCGCGCGTGAGCGCTGGGAGATCAAGCAGGTCGCCTTCAATGAGCGCAAAGCGCGGATTCTTCTGGGCGTCGGCGAGAAACTGACGCTGACCGGTGCTGAAGTTGTCAATCGCGGTGACGGAATGCCCAGCAGCGAGCAGTCGATCCACGAGGTTACTGCCGATAAACCCGGCTCCGCCGGTGACGAAGTAGTTCATGCTGCCTTCCTTGACAGGTTCCCTGCGTCCTGCGGCATTAGCCTCTCGCCCGCCTGCGGAAAACCAGTTTGACCGGCTTGGCGGGGGTGAGAATGCAGGGCCAGATGTAGCCCAGTTGGAGTATGAACCACCCGCGGGGGATCAAGGAGAACTCCTCCAACTCGAACCCAACCTCGGCGGCGGCGTCCATCAGTTGGCGGGGTGTGTACTGGAACGTCACCGGGTGGCCGCCTCGCTTCACCCAGAGGAGCGGGCGGTAGACCAGCCGCTCGAACTGGTAGAATAGCGGCCCGACGGTACTCTCCACCACCACTGCTTTGCCACCCGGCCGCAACACCCGGAACATCTCCGCCAAGCACTGCCGCATGTTGTCGTGGTTGGCCCGCACCGACCGGCCAGTCACATGATGAAGCACATTCTGCTGGATGGCGCAGTCGAATGATCGATCCGGGAACGGCAGCGCCAGGAACGACCCGTTGCGAAACGTACTATTGGGCGTCGGGCCTGGACCATCCGGTACGAACAGATCCACGGCGGTGACGTGTTCGGTGATCGTCGTGTCGTAGTTGAAGAACCCGCCGTTGCCGATGTCGAGCACTTGTCCGGCCCCGCGAACCTCCCGTTCGACGATCCGTTGGATGTTCCGGTAGCACGCCAACCGACTCTGGGCTTCGATGTAGTGGTCGTTGTCCTGAAACCAAGCTGCGTTCGTGGCGATTGTGGTTTGTGAATTCGCGGTGGTGGGGGTCACGGCTTCCTCCGGTCGGTGGGGCGGTGAAGTGGTCAGAACCGATCCAGAACAGATTGTTCCGGATGTTCGTGACACGAACTTCAGCCAGGTGGCTCCGAGTCGCCACCGACCGTTTCAGGAAGAGACGGACCTACGGCCGGTGGGCAACGCACCGGACAGATCGACTTCCACCGAACCGTATCCTGAGCAAATCCTTCAGGTTCCTCCAGTTCCCCGAAACAAGGCGTAGCCGGGTGTCGCCATCATCTTGCCAGCGCACCCCAATCTCTTTTACCTGATAGTTCAAGCGCAGCGCCAGCGAGAGGATTTCGACGTCGAACATGTAACCGTCAATGCGTTGACGCGAGAAGAGGTCGCGAGCCACTTCGGCGCGGAAGAACTTGAAGCCGCACTGAGTGTCGGCGATGCCGTGCAACCCGATCAGCGGCCGCATAATCATCGCGAATACCTTCGACCCGATTCGGCGATACCACGGCTGACGCACGCGGATCTCGGCTCCCGTTGCGGCCCGCGAACCGATCACCACATCGAAACCCTCATCGAACCAGGGGAGAATTTTCTCGATCTCGTCGATGGCGACCTTGTAATCGGCATCGAGAAACCCCACGATCTTGCCGGTGGCAGCCAGCATCCCCTCGCGAACTCCACGGCCCTTTCCGCGGCGTTCGGGGGCGCCCATCACGGTCACGGGTAACTCGCTTGCCAGCGCTGAAGCGGCTTCGCGTGTGCCGTCGGTCCCGTCGGCCGAGACGATCAACTCGAAGTCGCACCCACGCGGCGCCAGGTAATCGCCAATCGCACGCAGAGTGCGCTGGATCGTCGCCGATTCGTTGTACGCGGGGATGACCAGACTTAATCGAGGCAACGTACTCATCTTGAGCGACTCCGTGCGTGAATCCATCACTGACTGGGTTTCGCTGGCTCGAATCCGATGAACTTCAACTGCGCGCTGACGGCGCGCGTATCCGGTGCGGGCAACTGTTGTGTATGCGAGAACCGGCACTCGACCCAGCGCGCTGCGGCTGTCCCCGTGGCGGGAACGCGCACTTCAAAGTCGCCGGGCTTGAGGGTCCGTCGGCCCACTTCGACACCGTCGATCAACACCGTCATCTGGGTCTGGAACGCGGCCGCGCCGGGCAATTCGGGAACTTGCCCGCGGATGACTGCTTCATGCCCCGCTCCCGGTTGAGTTAAGCGCAGCTTGTTGATCTGGCTGAGCCAGCCGTCGGCGTGGACGCCGGTGGCAGCCAGTTGGGGGTGGGTGAGGTCAGCGGGAATGCTTGAGACGCTCACCGGTGGGCGTGAGAGTTTCTCGTTCTTTGGTTCAAAACCGATGAACATCAACCTTGCCACAGCGGGGCGGTAGTCCGGTGCCGGCAGTATCAGCGCGTGGGAGAACCGGCACTCGATCCACCGCGGCCCGGGAGTCGAACCACCCGGCAAGCGCACCTCGAAGTCGCCGGTTTTCAGCGTCTGCTTTTGCATCGGCACGCCATCGAGGAACACCGTCAACTCGGTCTGGAAGTTTTCCGTGCCGGGGAAAGCTGGGATTTGTCCGCGAATCACGGCCTCGTGCCCTGGCTCGGGCTGTGTCAGTCGCGCCTTGAACCCCTTATGCGTCCAGCCATCCTCGTACACTCCCGAATATTCCAGTTGCGGGTGCGCGAGATCCTGGGGGAACTTGGCGAGTTGCTCGGGAGGGCGGAATGCGGCGTACTCTTCTTGGGAGACGACCGAGATATTCCGGACGTAACAGCCAAGCCGTCGACGGTCCCGGGGCAGATGGGTACCCCACCACGCTTCCGCGCCGATGAGTTGGTTGGGGCTGCGGAGCAGTTCCGTGTTGAAATCGAGCGCCAAGAAGTTGGACGGGCCGGTCCGCTGTGGGACAAGCGGTGGCGAGACTAACCGGGCTGATCCATCGCCGAGGGCTGGCAGCTCAACGCGGCTGTTCCCGACAATCTGCACCGGGGGGATCGAGCGTTTGTTCTGGTCGTGCCGGTAGCCGGCCGTGTATTCCACCAACACTCTCACCTGCGGCGAGGGGTTGAGCACATCGAGAACCAGATGCCGGCCGACGCCGGACATCGTCCGCTTGCGAAAGGAGGGGTCCGGTTCTATTTGCCAGAGGCTGATGTTCTCAGGTTCGTTCATTCCCAGAAAAGCCTGCCGCGCTCCGGTGGCGTCACGGAAGACCGCGAAGTTCTGTACTTGGTTCAGCGGAGCGTAGAGCATCGCCGGGCCTTTCTCCGGGTAGCGCGAGCGGTTGAGGATTGATAAGGATCCACAACCTGCAATCACAAGCACTCGCTCGGGTGGGTCGGTCGTCCAGTCGGCCGGAATGTGCGTCAATTGGTGGAGTGGTTGCCGCGTGTGAGGATCGACAATCCACCCCTGGGGAAATTTGCCAGAGTTGATCCCCAGCGCCGCCAGTGCTCGCAGCGCGGGGGTATCCTCCGGGTTTGTGACTGAGTTGTCCGCGTTGCGCTGTAACCGGGAGAAGGGAGCCATCGACATCTGCGTGTTGGGGACGTTCCGCACGTCCGCGGCGAGCAACTTCATCAGCACATTGTTCTCGGTGGCGATCAGAACACGCGAGACTTCGCCGCTGGCCAGTCGCGAGTCGAGTGTCTGGTGGTACTCGGTCATCAACCGCCGGGGGGTCACCGCCGGCAAGTCCACCCGACTATCGTGGCCCGTACTTTGCCGCATATACCAGAGCTGGGTCTTGGCGTTCAATCCGCCGACCAGCACGACCAGCGCAGTCGCAGCGATTGTTCGCCAGCGGGTTCTCCGCGTTGCCGCCCACGCTGCCACTGTGCCCCATAAGAAGGGCTGTGAATACATCGCGATCTTGAACAGTCCGAATGCGGCCTGCTGGATGTAGAGCACGGCACCCAGCACGGCAATCACCACCAGCACGGCGGCAAATGCCCGGCCACGGCGGAACTGACTTACCGCGACCACCACCACGGCCGCCAGGAGCACCATCCCCAGGATCACCGACGCGCTCAACTGCGGCTCGGGGACTGCGCCGTAGCTCGGCAGCATTCCCCAGACAAGCGCTGGCCCGCGCGGTGTCATGAAGTAGGGAAAGAGTTCGATAGTCGATTCTGTGGCGCTCAGCCCCTGATGGGCCTGGAGGAGTAGGAAAAACACGGTGCCGTACAGGTACGTCGGGATAAACGCCGCCATTGCCGCGATGGCGATGGCGGCGTGACACAAGTGACGCCTGTCGAGCCGCCGCCGGACCAGATCACGCACGCCCAAGAGTACGCAACCGGCGACCAGAAACGGCACCGCCTCCGCGTAGAACACAATGAACCCGGCGAACACCAGCCCGCACACGACCGCCCGGCCAACGATCAGCCCCAGCGGCAGCCGACGGAACGAACCGCTCACCATCGCCAAAGACACGCACAGCAAGGCTAATCCGCCGGCCTGGGCGATGAGTTGCTGCACCACGCCGAAGCCGGTCTGCGACGAGACCGTCAGTAACCCAGCGGCCCACAGCGCGGCTTTTCGCTGTCGCGTGCCAGTGAGTACCAGCCCCGCGGTCGCTGCGACCAGCGCCAGGTTCAGCGCGACAATCACAGGCATGAACACCTGCTGTGGTACCAGCCCCGTCCAGGTGGCCGTCAGCCCCAGTGTCAACTCTGACCCGCACCGTCGCTGAGTAAGGGTGAAGGCGTCGTTGTAAAGGAACCACAAGGGCTGGCTCAGATTCTGCCCTTTTTTCAACTCTTCGGGTGTCGGCACCTGAAGGTAGCCGTGATCCTGGAACCCGGCCGCGCCCAGGCAGTAGTTGGCCATGTCGTCGTTGCCGTTGGCGACCCAGTCGAACCCGAAGCCGAACATCGGCCAGGCCGTCAACCCGAACGCCACAACGAGGATTACCGCAAACGCGCGGGATTGCTTCCAGCCGGCCACGATGTAAGCCCAACTGGGCCAATTTCGCCACAGAATCGCGACTGTCACGGCCAATACACCCAGCCCGATCGCGCTGGCCGATTGCCGGACGGGAAAGCCGAACCGAAGCACGATGTAGGTGACAACAACAATCGACCCGAATCCAACCGCGGGTGCGAGGAGGAGTTTCTTGAGTGGACCGCGGAACCGGCCAGCTTGGAGGATCGCCAAGCCAACGGCGGTCCAGCCGAGGAACAGTGCCCAGGTGAGAAGCACAGCCACACATCACCCCTTCCGTGCTCCGTCGGCACGTGCAGTTTCGCGGGATTGGTGTGTCTGGTGTTTGTGTCGTGGCTTCGTGTCTTTCGACACAAACACCAGTCACACACCAGTCCCGCGAAACTCTACCCCCTGGCGCACGATGGTAGTCATCGGCACCGAACTGGTAGGTTCTGAAACGTTCGCGTTGAAGTGCCCGCTTACTGGGTTAATCCACAGCCGCGGAACATCGGTTTGGGGTCATAGCGAATTTGGCGGATTCCCGCAATGCGACTCGGTTCGAGTGGAATCGGTGAACGGTCAGGAACCGCGGAAACTGGGAACAGTGCGTCAATGCGATCTCGCGAAGTGGTGAAGTGGTGAAGAGCTATTTCGCGTAGTGATTGGGAGGGCAATCACTTGGAATTGAGTATGCCCGACAGGAGTTGAACCTGTAACCTTCGGCTCCGGAGGCCGACGCAGCAAAGTCCGATACTCCCAACGGACATTACCAAAACGCCTTGCCATGTAGGAACTTGCGGAACCAGCACATTGCCGGACCGTATCGTCCTGTCCACCACATTTTACCTGATTTCCGCTCGTTTTCTATGGCTTTTCGTACAGAACTCGGACGCACTTTTTTCGCCGAAAGTCGCCCGCAGCGTGATCGTACGGGCGCTATGCCGGGCAAGCCTGACTGGGGCTCAGGAACCCCTCTTGCCTGATCTACGCTGCGGGCAGGGCGAGTGTACCAGAACGTGGAGGCGCTGCTCACACCCCTCCCAACCCGGACGCTCTTGCGAGATGCTGGCGGAGCTTCTTTCTCGCTCTGCAAATCGTACCGCTCGCGCTGCCCGTCGTAACGCCGAGCCTGGCGGCGACTGCATCGTGGGTAAGTCCGTTGAGGTATCGCAGACGCAGGGCTTCACGCGAGTGGGGATCCAGGTTCCATGTCGCGGCCCGAACAAAAGCAATCTCCTCGGCTTGGATCAAGGCTCCCAGCGAATCCACTTCGACCTCCGGCTCCGGTAATTCAACCATCACGGACAACTTCTGATCTTTCTTCAGGCGTGCCCGAGCACAGTTGATCGCGATGGTGCGCAGCCAAACACCAAAAGGACGGGTCGGGTCGTAGGTGTGGGACGCACGAAAGACGGCGAGGAGTGTCTCTTGAACCACATCCTCGGCTGCGTGATGGTTGCACACAATGCGCCTGGCCCAAGTGTACACCTCCGACCGATACCGTTCAGCGACGGTAACAAAGGCCAAGTGGTCTCCATCGCGGAACGCAGTGATCAACTGCTCATCGGTCTTCTCGCTGGCAGGTACTTCGTGTTCCACTCGCAAGAGAGTAGCAGGGACCGATTCCGTGGTACACTCCCGGCGGGATCGGTGAAGCAGTCAGCCAGAAGGAGCGAGTCATGGCCAATCGCGTTCAGACCGGTGGCAACGGATCGCCGGGTAGCCGGATCGACCACAACAACTGGCTCGTCAGCCTCATCGCGAGCAGCGGGGTCGTAGGTCATGTTCGTGCGGACGCAGTTCGATGCCACGGGCGCGATAGGCGGTGGGGAGGAATCGTACTGCTGTTCCACGGCGTCCTCCTTGTCGTGGTTCCACCAGCCGTTGTATCCTTCCGCCGTGCCCGACGAATCCGAATCTACCGGCGAGAACCTGGAGGAACTTCTTGAGCGGATCATCTTCGCCGATCCGGTGACGCACAGGATACGCGAGGAGTGGAAGGCGACGAAGCGCGAGGCTCAGGAACTGTTTGAGCGAGCCTGCCGTGAGCAGTACGAAGTGCGCCTGGACTATCACAGAACATGCGCCGTCCCGAACGCCGAGGAGTTGGCAGCGCAAGACGCTGCTCTCATCCGGCCGATGCTGGAGGAAGAGAAGGAGCAGCGACTGGCTCTGCTGTGGATGCAGATCCTCCGCCGCGTCAATGACGTTCTCGCAGACAAGGCCACGGAGTCGGTGGATGCACCCGACACCAGCAGTGCTCAAGGAACAGGAGACACATCCGGCACCGCGTGAGGGAGCCGTCCCAGGTGAAAGTAGTCCGCTGGCAGCAGGAACCCATCGTGGCACACCTCTATTGTAAGCGTCCGGTGAAGGACAGGTTGCTTGTCGCGGTCCGAGTTGCCCGGATCACTGCTCCGGGGCCACGGTTGTGTTTGGTGGCGTTGGCGTTTTGAGTTGTGAGTGTGGGCTACGACGTGGATCGCTGAGTTGTGGCCCAGGTGTCGGGCAGCAACTCCGGGATGCGATCCGAAGGATGGGATGGAACGCGGGCGAGGACATCCGACAGGTAGCACCACGGATCGATCCCGTGACGCCGGCAGCTCATCGTGAATGAGGTCAGCACCGCAGCGGTTTTGCCTCCAGCATCGCTGCCCCAGAACAGCCAGTTCTTTCGCCCGACTGCGACTCCACGCAATGCACGCTCCGCGGCATTGTTGTCGATGGCCAACTCGCCATCCGTGACGTAGACGTTGAGAGCCTGCCACTGGTTGGTCGCGTAGGTGATCGCAGCACTCAACGGACTCTTCGGCAACACGCTTGCACGCTTGGCATCCAACCACTCCTTGATCGCACGCAACACCGGGACGGACTTCTCCTGCCTCAGTGACACTCGGTTGTCACTGTCCAACTCTTTCGCCTGACGTTCGACTTCGTAGAGCCGACGGATGTACGCGAGCGCTTCGAGTGACAACCGCATGTCACTTTCACGCGACTCGACGAACTTGCGACGCGCATGCGCCCAGCACGCGACCTCGGTTGCGCCGGTGGCGTACAGTCCGTCGTAGCCACCAAACGCATCCGCTTGCAAGTAACCTCGGAAGTTCTTCAAGAACGTCTGTGGCCCGTCGCGACTTCGACTGGGCGTGGCGTCGTAGACGATGTAGGAGTTGGAGGCATCGCCCAGGTACACCCAGATCCGGCCCGTACGCGTGCGATCCAGTTCGCGATCCAACACCGGCACGGGTGTGTCGTCGGTGTGGATCACCTTCGACTTCCGCACCCGCGCACACATCAGTTCGTAGATCGGTCGCAGTACTTCGGCGCATCCGGCCAGCCAGTCGCACATCGTCGAGCGTGACAACTCGACTCCGTGCCGCGCGAGGATGCCTTCGAGTCGATGAAGCGGGAGATGATCGGCGAACTTCGCGGTGATGATGCAAGCCAACAGTCCCGACGCGGCCATCGACTTGGGCAAGGGTTCGCTCGGAACGGGAGTAACGACGAGCTGCGCCTGGCAACTGCGACAGGCGTACTTGGGTCGGATGTGTTCAACCACGAACACCGATGCGGGCTTGTAGTCGAGTCGCTCGGTGATCTCCTGGCCGATCCGCACCCGCGTACCGCGACAGCACGGGCAGAGCTTCTCTTCATCCGTCAGATCGTGTTCGATGCGCTGGCGAGGAAGTTCGCGTGGCAATCGCCTACGACCACCCCGACGCTTCTTCGCAACGGGAACTGCGTCGGCGGGTTCCGGCAGTGTGGTTAGTGACATCGCGTTGTCACTGTTCGTGTCGTCACTCGGTTCATCCTCGAACAGTGACGGCGTTTTGGAAACCTTCTCGGACTTGGGACCGTAGAGTCGTCGCAGGAGTTGATCCAGTCGTGTACGAAGCGATTCCGTGGCACGACGCTCCAAGGCCAGTGCGTCGAGCAACTCCCGCACCAAAGCCTGAAGCGTCAGTGGGTCGTCGGGCAGCGGTTCGTCGTCGCTCGGCAGCGGCATACACTTCCGACGCGCCTGAGGAACGAAGAGTTGCGCCAAGATTGAAAAAAAATGGAAGTGCAGGGATCAGCTCGTCGGTCGTTGGTATCGCTTGCGACGTTCAACCGAGCGCAGTTCGATGCCGCCAAGGATCAGGGCTAACTCGGTGGCCTTCACCTCGACTGCGGCATCGTCGGAGTTGGAAGAGGGGAACTCGAAGGTGCCTTCTTCGAGCCTTTTGGCCCAGACCGCCAGCGCCCCGTGGACGATCTTGCAAAACGGGGGCTTTCGTTCCACACTGCCATCCCCCGGAGCCGGCTCCGGTCGCGATGATGTCTGATCGGTGCCGACACGG
>JAKEEV010000807.1 GCA_022616395.1 Planctomycetia bacterium
CGCGGACGCGAACGATACGCGATCAGCGAAGACGACTTCCGCATCGGCCCAAAGGGCTACATCGACCGCCCAAGCCCCACAGGTCGCTAACCGCACAATCTCACGCCTTCGCGAGCGAATACAAGTCGATAGGGTTCGGGCACCAAGCCAGAACCTCCCGACTTGTGTTCGCTTTCTCGTTGATTCCGCGCCTCTGCGCGGACACCATGAGGCTATTCGCGACCCCACAATTCCTGCCTACTCCTTGGAGACGCCATGGGACTTCTCGATTGGGCAAAAGGCCAGTTCATCGACATCATCGAGTGGACCGAGCCGAGCCAGAACGAAATCCTCGCGCACAGATTCACGCGGCACAAGAATGAGATCAAGAACGGAGCGAAACTCGTCGTTCGCGAGGGGCAAGCAGCGGGCTTTGTCAAGGAAGGGCAGCTTGCTGATGTGAAGATGCCGGGCATGTACACGCTCGACACCAAGAACATGCCGATTCTCTCCACCATCCTCGGCTGGAAATACGGCTTCGAGTCTCCGTTCAAGTGCGAGGTGTATTTCATCTCCACGCGGCAATGGACCGATCAGAAATGGGGAACACAGAACCCGATCATGGTTCGCGATCCAGAATTCGGTCCGGTGCGGTTGCGTGCATTCGGCACCTACGCCTTCAAGGTGACCGATCCGGGAACGTTCCTCAAAGAGCTTGTCGCGACTGACCCGTCATTCGAGCTGTACGAGATTTCGGCTCAGTTCCGAAACGTGATCGTGTCGCGCTTCATCGACACGCTTGGCTCGGCGAAGATTCCCATGCTTGACCTGGCGGGGAATTACGAGAAGGTCAGCAAGGTCGCGATGGAGAGAATCGCGCCGGAACTGGCGAAGATGGGCATTTCGCTCACTCAGTTCTTCGTCGAGAACATTTCGCTTCCACCGGAAGTCGAAGCTGCTTTGGATAAGCGTTCTCAGATGGCCGTGCTGGGCAATCTCGATCAGTACGCGAAGTTCCAGACCGCCGAAGCCATTCCCACAGCGGCAGCAAACCCCGGCGGAATCGCTGGCCTGGGAGCGGGGTTGGGAGCAGGCGTTGCCATCGGTCAGCAGATGGGTGGAGCGCTCGCGGGTGCGGCAGGCGCGCCGGGCACGGTCACTCCCGGGAACACCACGCCACCAGGCGCGGCTTCACCGGCACCCGCAAGCGCTCCTCCTCCGCTTCCGACACCGGTTGCGTATCACGCGGCCATCGACGGAGCCGCTGCCGGTCCCTTTGACATGGCCGCTCTTGCAGATCACGTGAAGAATGGCAAGTTAACGCGAAGCACGCTCGTCTGGAAGCCCGGCATGGCCGCGTGGACCGCTGCCGACATGGTGCCGGAACTGCAACCGCTCTTCGCTCACATGCCGCCACCACTGCCGTAATGGGCGAACGGCCGGCGTGAGCCGGCTGGTGTCGTTCTCTTCATTCACCAGCCGGCTCACGCCGGCCGTTCGCGTGGGTTCTGTCGATGTCAAAGCCTCCTCCGCTTCCGTCTTCCGATCCACCGCCGGTGCCCACTGGTCCTCCGGTGGACAAGGAACCGACGCTTTCCAAGTCGCCTCCGAAGGGAAAACTGTTTCCCTGTTTGCAATGCGGGGCGAAGGTGGAGTTCGATCCGCGCTCGCGGTCGCTCAAGTGTCCGTATTGCGGGCACACTTCGAGCGTTGAGGATGCGGGCGGCGAAGTTGAGGAACGCGACTTCAAGGAATACGCCAGCAAACTCGTGAAGGGGAACGTCGGCCGAATCGCGGGCCGCTCCATGCAGACAAAGTGCAGCGGTTGCGGGGCGATGGTGCTTCTCGAAGACAAGGTCGTTACCGATGAGTGTCCATTCTGTAGCACGCACCTGGAGAACAAGCCGGAAGCGGTCGAAGGGATGTTGCCTCCGGAGTCGCTGATTCCGTTCCGCGTCGATCTGCGTCATGCGCGCGAGTCCTTCGACAAGTGGTTGCATGGGTTGTGGTTCGCGCCAACCGAACTCAAGAAGATCGCCAACCTCGGACAACTCACGGGCGTGTACATCCCATACTGGACGTATGACGCGATGACTTACACGAAGTATCGCGGAATGCGCGGGGACGACTACCAGACCACCGAGACCTACACCGAACGCGACGCCAGCGGCAACATGGTAACTCGAACCCGCACCGTCACACGCACCAACTGGTATCCGGTGTCGGGCGAGGTTCAGCACTTCTTTGACGATGTGCTTGTGTGCGGTTCCAGGAGCGTGCCGCCTCACCTGATTCGCGGACTCGAACCGTGGGACACCGGCGAACTGGAGCCGTTCCAGGATTCGTTTCTCGCCGGACTCAAGACCGAGCG
>JAKEEV010000808.1 GCA_022616395.1 Planctomycetia bacterium
ACAACCTCTCCGCGTCCGAATCCGCACGCGATGAAGTCATTCTGCTTCCCCTGTTCCATTCCATGACCGACGCGGACCAGGATTACGTCATCGAACTGCTCCAGAGATTCGCGACCACCGACTCGCCCAACGGTGTTGCCTGATGGCACAACCTCTCGTCATTCTCGGCACCGGCGGAAACGCTCTCGACATCCTGGATGTGATCGAAGCGATCAACCGGGTGACTCCCACCTGGGATCTGATCGGCTTTCTCGATGACTCCCGTGCGGTCGGGAGTCGATTCGAGACCGGCGCGATTCTGGGTGGCTTGCGGGACGCGACTCAGCACACCGGTTGCCTGTTCATCAACGCCATCGGCAGCGACAAGAGTTATCGGAAGCGGCCAGACATCCTCGCTCAAACCAGGCTGAATCGGGAGCAGTTCGCAACGCTGGTTCATCCCCTCTCCGCGATCTCTCCGCGGGCAATGATCGGTCCGGGGACTTGCGTGAACCCGGGTGTTGTCGTTGCCGGCAAGGTGGAGATTGGCGCGCATGTCTGGCTGGGTTCTGGCTGTGTGATTGGGCACGATACCGTGATTGAAGACTGTGTCATGATCGCGCCGCGAGCGGTTCTCAGTGGGAGCGTCCGGGTCGGGTTGTCCGCGTACATCGGAGCTGGGGCGAGTGTCCGTCAGCGCGTCACGATTGGTGAGCGGGCACTGGTCGGCTTGGGCAGCGTTGTGATCGCGGATGTCGCGCCGGCAACGACTGTCGTCGGGAATCCGGCCCGAATTCTTGTCCGCATCGCGCGACAAGGAACCAAGACCGGCAATACTCCACCCCCACAGCCCGGCCTCGATGAGACTCCCGGACCGCAACCCGGCTTATCCGACAAGTCCACTCGGCGAGGAAACGAATGAAGTCGGCCGTGTCCGTCCGTCGCGTCTCGAAGCGATTCCGACTTGGCACCGGTGGGCACCGGGGTTACCGGACGTTGCGCGAGTCGTTCATGACCGCGATCAACCCAAGCCGGTGGATCTCGCGAAAGAGTTCCCGGTTGGTCGAGGGCGCGGACGCCAACGAGGTGTGGGCTGTTCGTGACGTGAGCTTTGACGTAACGCCGGGCGAAGTGGTCGGCATCGTTGGCCGCAACGGAGCGGGCAAATCGACTCTGCTTCGCGTCCTGAGTCGAATCACCGCGCCCACCGAAGGCGAGATCGAGTTGCGCGGCCGCGTCGGAAGTCTCCTGGAAGTCGGTACAGGTTTCCACCCGGAGTTAACCGGCCGCGAAAACATCTACCTCAACGGCTCCATTCTGGGCATGGCCCGCTCCGAGATCGCCCGGAAGTTCGACGAGATCGTGGCGTTCAGCGAGGTCGAGAAGTTCCTCGACACACCCGTGAAGCGCTATTCATCGGGCATGTACGTGCGTCTTGCGTTCGCAGTCGCCGCTCACCTGGAACCGGAGATTTTGATCGTTGACGAGGTGCTCGCGGTCGGCGACATGCAGTTTCAGAAGAAGTGCCTGGGGAAGATGGGCGAAGTCGCCCGGTGTGGGCGAACGGTCCTCTTCGTCAGCCACAACATGACGGCGGTGAAGGCGCTCTGTTCGCGCGGCATCCTGATCGAAGCCGGGCGAGTCGCGGTGGACGGGAGCGTTGATGAAACTGTCGACCGCTACCTGACCGGCGGCAGCGACATGGCCCGCACGGGCCAAATTCCCGAAGACGCTCCGCGACACCAAGACGTGCCGGACGAAGCTCGCTTCCGAAGCGTCCAACTGACCGACCCGCGCGGGAACCCAACCAACCAGTTCTACTACGGCCAGCCGTTGCGCGTCTGTTTCACCTGCGACGTGCTGAAGGACATTCCCGACGGCCACTGGGAAGTGAGCATCAGCACCGTGGACGGAACTCAGGTCACCTACGCGACAACGATGGATGGCGGATGCGGACCGATGTTCATCAAGAAAGGAAAGCACGAAGTCGCGGTCGACTTCAACGTGACACTGTTGCCCCGCGATTACACGATTGACCTCGGCGTTCATCACGAGGACGGCAAGACGGCTGACTTCGTTCAGCGCACCCTCGACTTCACCGTCGAGCGCGTCGCCGAAGCCGGAACCGACCACTACCCCTGGCCGCGCTCCCGCGGATTCGTGCGGCCAACAACCGCCTGGAAGCTCTCCTGATCGCCGCGTGAACAAGGCAAACTCGTGAATTACTTGGCGCGAAATCGGGAAACTTACGAGGAGTTCGTTGACGCGATCCTCCGCTTCGGGGACCGCATCGGGCCGGACTTGCAGTTGTGTCTTGTCTCTCAGGCGGCGTGGTTCGCGACAGTGAATCATCCCGGTCGGTTCGCGGACCACCGAATCGAGAACATCGCCCTTGCGATCGGCGCGGACCTCGACCGACTGGTGAAGCGACACCGGAATCTCGGTTCTCTTCCTCGGCTTGCCCGAACTGCGGCCCGTCGGCACGTTCTGCACGTTGCAACCGAAGTCGCGGGGATCGGCGGACACACGCGAACGATCCAGAACTGGGCCGAACTCGACCGCGACTCCAGTCATTCGCTGGCCCTGACTTACCAGGCTCACTGCGCTGTTCCCGAATGGCTTCGCAAGGCAATCACGCGCAGCGGCGGGCAAGTATTCATCCTTCCAGAAACCGCGCCGCCAACGGTTCGCGCACTCTGGCTGCGAGCCATCGCCCGAGACGCCGACCTCGTGCTTTCGCACCACTTCACCGAAGACGTGATTCCCATCGCGGCCTTCGCGACAACAGACGGCCCGCCGGTCGGCATCATTAACCAGTCCGATCACGTTTTCTGGCTTGGCAGCTCGGTGGCGGACACGGTCGTCAATCTGCGCCAGATCGGCCGCGTCCTGAGCGAAGCGCGCCGCGCGGTTCGTCACAATACGCTGATCCCGATTCCGCTTGAAGAACCTCCGCCGGCCCTTGACCGTTGGACTTCTCGCAAGCAACTGGGAATCGCGGATGATCGCGTGATGCTTCTGAGCGTCGGGCGCGCTGAGAAGTACCGACCATCCTCCACGCACAACTTCTTCGCTACCACAGGCGCGATCCTCTCTGCTCATCCAGAAGCGGAATTGCACTTGGTGGGAGTGAGCGAGGATCAGGCTCGACCGTTCCTTCCTGAATCCGCTCGCTTTCGATGCGCTGGCGAGGTGGAATCTCCGGGCGCCTACCGCGCTGCGGCCGACATCTACCTCGAAGGGTTCCCGTTCGGGTCGCAGACCGCGATGCTCGAAGCCGGGCTGGCTGGGCTGGCTCCCGTTCCCGTTTTCGCGCCACTGAGTCGGTTGCTTGTCACTCAAGACGAGGCGTTCGACGAACTGCTCGTTCCCGCTTCCACCGAGGAAGCGTACCGCGAGACGGTTGCCGAATTGGTTCGTTCCCCGCGCGGAAGAGCGGAACTTGGTGCGGAATGCGCGCGACGCGTGCGAGCCTGTCACATCGGCAGCGAATGGCTCGACCGACTCGCGAAGCTTTACGAGACGTTCGCCGGTCTGCCTCACGCGCCCAAACCAATCGCCCCGACGCTCGCGGCCGAAACACCGGATGATGTCGGTCTTGGTGTCTTCCATGCCTTCAACACCGACGGCGGCTGTCTGGGTGACGACCTTCGCTACAAGCTTCGTCGAGCTGCGTTCGAGTCGGCATTCGCGGCTCGCGAAGCGAACGACTACCTCGGTGCCTGGCGAGTGCTGCGCCTGGCGAAGCGAAGCTGGGGCGACGACGGAAGTCTGGCAAAGGCCGCACGAAAACTGCTTCCGCACTGGCTTCTCCGGCGCAGTTTCCGACGAACCCGGCTCCCGGAGCCGGTTGTCATGAACTGATTTTTCCTACTCGTCCTTCCGGTCTGACTCACTCGTTCAGTAACCCACAAATGACTCCAGCTTCCGACCGACCACTCGTTTCGGTCGTCATCCCGGCCTACAACCGCGCCCATATCGTGGGCCGCGCGATCGAAAGCGCGCTGGCTCAGAGTTGGTTGCCGGATGAGATCGTTGTGGTCGATGACTGCTCGAAGGACGCGACTCGCGATGTGCTGGCCGACTGGCAGAAGCGCCAACCGCGTGTTCGCCCGGTGTTCCTGGCGAACAACAGCGGCCCGGCCGGCGCGCGGAACGCGGGCGTCGAAGCCGCTCGCGGAGAGTTAATCGCGTTTCTCGACTCCGACGATCTCTGGCTCCCCGGGCACCTCGCGGAGTGCGTCGGTCTGCTTCAGAACGACCCCGGTCTCGATCTCGTCTTCTCCGATCTTCGCCGCGTCCACGTTTCCGGCCGGGTCGTTCAGTCGTCGTTCCTCACCGAGCACAAGCGGATCGGGCAGTATCTTGCTCCTCACCCCGGCGCGCCGGGGTGGTATCGCTTCCGCGTGCCGGAAGTGGAAGTCCTCTTCCGCGACTATGTGGTGCCGGTGCAAACAACCGTGATCCGCGCCGAGACCGCCAAGGCGTTCCGATTCGATCAGTCGCTGCGCGGACCGGAAGATTACCGGCTGATGTTGCAACTGGCCCGTGTTGGGAAACGGTTCGGCTATGTGGATCGCGTGCTGTGCGAGGTTTTCCTTCACGACGCGAATCTTGTCGGTGAGGGAACCGACGCGCGGATGTGTGGCGAGGACATCAAGCTCTGGGGCGGAGTGCTCCGCGATCCGGCGAGCAAGCGGTGGGAGCGGCTCCAGAGCCACCGTCACCTGTCGAGGCTCTGGCACGATCAGGGCCATAGCTTGCTTCGGCGCGGCGAACGTGGTCAGGCGTTGCGAGCCTACGCGCGAAGTCTGTGGCATCGGCCGTCCTTGCGGGCGACGAAGGGATTTGCAAAAGCCATCACTGGACTGGTGACCGGCGGTCGGAGCCAGAAGGAGACGCTGTGATGCCCGCCACACCACACCCAACACTCAATCGTCCGCTGCGCGTCGCGGTCGCTTCCAGTGGGCTGGGGCGCATCTTCCGCGGAGTCGAGGCGTGGGCCAACGATCTCGCCAAAGCGCTGAACGCTCGTGGGGAAGATGTCACGCTCTTCAAAGGCGGCGGGAAGCCCGGAGCCGATTACGAAGAGGTCGTCCCCTGCCTGGAACAAGGTTCGGACCGCATTCGCCGGTTTCGCTCGTGGTTGCCGCGCGGGTCGTGGCGACTGGGACTAGGCTCGGAAGTGCAAGTTGAACAGACAACTTTCGCGCTGAACCTCATCCGTCGGCTTCGCAAGAAACGCATCGATGTGCTTCACGTGCAGGACGCGCAGGTCGCGGTGGTCGCTCAGTGGGCCAAGCGGTTGGGTCTGATTCGCACCGCAACGATCCTCGGTCACGGCACCGAAGAATCGCTCGATTTTCAGAAGCGCATTGGCTACTTGCAACACCTCGCGCCCTGGCACCTGGAACAATCCCGCACGGCGGGCGCCTGGCGGCCGGAATGGACCGCGATTCCGAACTTCATCGACACCGACCTGTTTGGTCCCGGCCGCGCGGACGACCTTCGCGCGGAACTTGGTATCCCGGCCGATCACCTCATCGTAATGACCGCGTCGGCCATCAAACGGCATCACAAGCGGGTCGATTACCTCTTGAGCGAATTCGCGCGGTTGCTTGCGGCTCGACCGGAACTTCCCGTCACGCTCGTCATCGCTGGCGGACGGGAGGCCGACACCGACGAGTTGATCGCGCTGGGTCGCGAATCGCTCGGTGACCGCGTGCGCTTCCTCGTCCGTTTCCCGCGCGACCGGATGCCTGCTCTTTATCGCGCCGCGGACATCTTCGTCCTCGGCAGCCTCTTCGAGATGATGCCTCTGGCGATCCTCGAAGCGACCGCCAGCCAACTGCCGTGTCTGGTGAATCGACATCCGGTTCTGGAGTGGATGGTCGGTCCCGGTGGCCGGCCCCTCGACATGTCTTTACCAGGAACGCTTGCCAGTGAACTTGCGAAGCTCTGTGACGATGCGCCCGCGCGAATCGCGCTGGGGCAAGTGGGCCGAGAGCATTGTCTGGCGAACTTTGGCCGCGACGCGGTCGTTGATCAGATCACGGCTTACTACCGGTTCGTGGTGGCTCATCAGAAGTCTCCGCGCAAAGCGCTGCGAGCCAGCGCCTGACGCGTGCTTCCGAGTTTCGATCCAGGGTGCGATGTCGAAAATCCTCGGTGAGTGGGAAAGACAGAAGACCCCTCCCCTCCGCTCTGACTCTGGAAGGGGAGAGATCGCCGCCGCGGAGCGCTTCGCTCCGCGAATAGCGGCGGGTGAGGGGGCTTCTTCTGAAAACTTCCTCACTCCGCCGAGCATCTCGACAGAGCAGATCCAGGGGAGAAGGCGCAATGACGGGGGAATTGGTCTCGGCCGTCATCCCGACTTACAACTACGGCCACTTCGTTTGCGAAGCGATCGACAGCGCGCTGGCCCAGACGTATCAACCCGTCGAGGTCATCGTTGTCGATGACGGGAGCACCGACGACACGCGCGAGCGCCTGGTGTCGTACATGGACCGGATTCGCTACATCCATCAAGTTAACCAGGGACTCTCCGCCGCACGCAACACAGGTATTTGCGCTGCACACGGCAAACTGATCGCGCTACTCGACTCGGACGATGCGTGGCACCCGCGGCGAATCGAGTTTCAGATGCGCTATCTGTCGGCCAATCCGCAAACCGCGCTGGTTGGGGCCGAGAACGTGACGAACATCGCCAACGGCTGGCCAGAAATCGGCGATGAACCGAAGGCGGTGGCCTTCAGTGCCGCCGAGATCATGGTGCGAAGTCGATTCGGTCCAAGCGGCGTTCTGGTTCGGCGCGAGTGCTTCGATGCGGTTGGCGACTTCGATACTTCCCTGCGTTCAGCGGAAGACCGGGACATGTGGATTCGGATCGCCAGTCGCTACCCGGTGGTGAAACTCGCGAACCCGCTGTGGCGCTATCGCCTGCATTCGGGCAACATGTCTGCCGCCGCGGTGCGGATGGAAGAGAACGAGATGAAGGTGCTGCGCCGGGCGCTGGAAGCGGAGAACGCGCCGGGGTGGCTTCGCCGAAAGGTCATCAGTTATACGCTGAAGTCGGCCGCGTATCGCTACGCGGCCAGCGGGGACCGGATGAAGGCCATTGGCCGAGTCCTTCGCTCGCTGGCGCTCTGGCCGTTTCCGTTCGCAAGCGACGAGCGGATCACGCCATTCGAGCGGCCCAAGATGCTGACGTTGTTTTTCCTTCGGATGCTCCGTTCGCGGTTTGCTCCCTCTCTGATGCGCTGAGCAGGTGAATGATTGTTTCGTGTGAACTGACACGAACTGACGCGAACAGATCTCTCACGCCGAGGATCGGCGTATTGTTCCCATTCCTCAAGGGGTTGAGGTATGAAACTCGGATTCATCTGCGCGAAGTGCCAGGCTCGCCTCCAAGTGGCTCGCACAGTCAATCCCTGCACGGGGCGCGTCGTCCGTTATCGGAAGTGCCCCAAGTGCGGGCTGAATATCGTCACGGAGGAACGCCAGCGCGTGCAAAAGATTTCTATTAGTGCCACTTCGAGTTGATCGGGTCTTTTCACCGATCTGTTCGCGAGTGTTTAATAATTGGGTGTTTTTTCTCTTGTTGGACAGCACCGCAACCAGACTCGCAAAACCGGCTCACCCGCGGAATTCTTGATGCCGCCTCGTTCACAAACGAGGTTTCTCACCGCGGAAGTTCGGGAGTTTGGTCTTTCGTCCGGTTCCGTTCCATCCCCCTCGATTGATTTCGACTCGTTCCCATTCACGAGGTCACGATGCGGTATTTTCACTGGCTTACGGGTCACAAGTGCGACTCCTGCCCGCAGTCTACGACTTGCCCGGACTCCCAGAAGCAAGCGTGTCCTGGTCCGGTGGTGGCCGCCAAACCAACGCCCTGTTCTCCGCGAAGGCGGATGGATCTGGAGATTCTTGAATCGCGCGAAGTGTTCACGGTCAATCCGATCGTCACGGAGAACATGCTGCCGGGGAACCCACAGGCCGAATGGGACGTGCTGGGCGCGGGCGATGCGACCATCCAGGGTTTCACCACGGACATCAGTTACGATCAGGGCCAGACGGTGTCGTTCAAAGTGAACGACGTCGATAATGCTCCGTACCACATCGACATCTATCGGTTGGGTTACTACGGAGGTCTGGGAGCGCGCAAGGTCGCGACAATCGCCTCGTCCCAGACGATCAAGAAGGTGCAACCCTCTCCGCTGACCAATACCGCAACCGGGCTGGTCGATGCGGGGAACTGGACGGTCACCGCGACCTGGACAGTCCCGACCAACGCCGTTTCGGGCGTGTACATCGGCAAACTCGTGCGCGAGGATACCGGCGGCGCAAGTCATGTGATCTTCATCGTCCGCGACGACGACGGCGCGTCCGACTTGCTCTTCCAAACCTCGGACACAACCTGGCAGGCTTACAACAACTGGGGTGGCAAGAGCGTTTACGATTACAATAGCACCGATGCGTTCCGCGCCTACAAGGTGAGCTACAATCGGCCGCTGACCACACGCGGAACCGGGTCCATGTCCGAGCACCCGTTCTGGGCGGAAGTGCCGATGATCCGTTGGCTGGAATCCAACGGTTACAACGTCAGCTATACCTCCGCAGTTGATACCGACCGTCGCGGGGCCGAGTTGCTCGAACACCAGATCTTCCTCTCCGTCGGTCACGATGAATACTGGTCGGCGGGTCAACGAACCAACGTCGAGAACGCACTGGCGGCTGGCGTGGACCTGGGTTTCTTCACCGGGAACACGATGTACTGGAAGATTCGGTGGGAGGACAGCATCGACGCTTCGGGCACTGCTTACCGAACAATGGTGACGTACAAGGAATCCACGGTCCGCACGCAAGCTCTCCCGACGATTCCCGAAGGTGTTTCGCAACCTGCCTACGTCAGCGGCGTCGAGGATCCTTCCAGCACCTGGACCGGTCTGTGGCGCGATGTTCGCCCCGGAAACGACGCGAAGGTCGAGCAAGAGTTGCTCGGGCAAATCTGGTCGGTGAACCGCGGCTACGGTGGGATGTTCGGAACCGCGATCCAGGTACCGGCAGAATTCGCCCAGATGCGACTGTGGCGAAACACTTCCGTCGCCACTCTCCAGTCAGGCCAAGTGGCCACACTCGCCAACGGGACGCTCGGCTACGAGTGGGATGAGGATGTGGACAACGGCTACCGGCCGGCGGGCACCTTTAACATGTCCTCAACGACCGAGGCGGTTCCAGAAAAGCTCGTCGATCCGATCAGTTGGCCCGGTTGCGGCGGGCTACCGAGCGCTCTCTGTAGCGCCTGTCGCGGGTGCTTCGTTGCGGTGGGCACCGCGACACACAGCCTCTCGCAATATCGCTCTGCAAGTGGCGCTCTGGTCTTCAACACCGGGACTGTCCAGTGGTCGTGGGGACTGGATGGGATTCACGATGGTGGCCTGACCACGCCCGATATTCGGATGCAGCAAGCAACGGTGAACATCTTCGCGGACATGGGCGTACAGGCGGGTTCGCTTCGGCCGGATCTGGTTCAGACGACCATGTCCACCGACCTCATCCGGCCCACCTCGACGGTCACGGCGCCGGAGGAGGGCGCGACCTTCCAGGTCGGCGTGGCGACCACGATCACCGGCACCGCCAGCGACGCGGGTGGCGGAATCGTTGCGGGCGTCGAAGTGTCAATGGACGGCGGAAACACCTGGCGCAAGGCCACCGGGCGGACGAGTTGGAGCTACATCTGGACTCCGGACAAGACCGGGCCGGCGACAATTATTAGCCGCGTCGTGGATGACAGCGGCAATATCGAGATTCCGACCACAGGCGTCACGGTGAACGTCGGCCTGGCTTCGACGAGTTCGTCGGGATTGGTCGCGGCGTACAACTTCAACGCGGGCAGCGGAAGTTCACTCGACGACAGCACGTCCAACAACAACGACGGGACGATCAGCGGCGCGACCTGGACTTCGAGCGGGAAGTACAGCGGCGCGCTCTCGTTCGATGGCACCAACGACTGGGTGACCATCAGCGATGCCAATTCCCTCGATCTGACCAACGGCATGACCCTGGAAGCCTGGGTCCGGCCGACCTCGGCGAACAACTATGGCACCGCGCTGTTCAAGGAAAAATCGGGTGGTCTGACCTACGCGCTCTACGGAGTCAACGGAAGCTCCGAGCCACCGGCGTCGTACATCAACAGCAGCACCGATGGCGAAAAGATGGCCGAAGGCGCCTCACAGTTGGCCCTGAACACCTGGAGCCACCTCGCGGCGACCTACGATGGCGCCACCTTCTCCCTCTACGTGAACGGGACACTGGTCAGCTCGCAATCGGTCACCGGCTCGCTCCAGACCTCCAACGGCGTTCTGCGCATCGGTGGAAACTCCGTCTACGGAGATTACTTCCAGGGGCAAATCGACGACGTTCGCGTTTACAACCGGGCGCTGTCTCACAGCGAAATCCTCGCCGACCTGAGTACCCCGATTGGCGGCTCGGTCGAAACAACCGCCCCCACTGTTTCGGTGACCAACAGCAGCGGGACCGTGTCGGGAACCGTCACGTTGACCGCGACCGCTTCCGATAACGCTGTTGTGGCCGGCGTCCAGTTCCTCGTGAATGGACAGCCTGTTGGGACCGAGGACACGTCTTCGCCATACAGCTACGCGTGGAACACGCTCCTCGTCCCCAACGACACCTACACCATCACCGCCCGCGCGCGGGACGCGGTGGGGAACATTACCACCTCAACGGGCGTCTCTCTCACCGTCAACAACTCGACCGATACAACGGCTCCGACTGTCTTGCTCACGGGCCTCACGCCAAACTCCACCGTGGGCGGCTCGCTTATCCTGTCGGCGATCGCGGCGGACAACGTCGGCGTTGTCGGCGTCCAGTTCAAGGCCAACGGAACCAACATCGGCTCGGAGGTGACGAACTCGCCGTACTCCACCGTCTGGAACACCGCCGGGTTGTCGGCGGGAACCTACTCGATTACCGCCGTTGCACGCGATGGTGCCGGGAATACCACCACCTCCACCGCCATCTCGGTGACCGTTGACTCCGAGGCACCGAGCGTCACGAACCAGACGCCGGTCGCCAACGCGACTGGCATCCCGACGAACATCGCCCCCACGATCACGTTCAGTGAGTCGATCCAACTGGGATACCTGTCGTTTGTTCTGACCGACGCGGGCGGGAACCCCCACGCCGCAACGATCAGCTACGACGACGCCGCGAAGACCGCGTCTCTCCATCCGCTGGCCACTTTGGAACCCTCGACCACTTACACACTCACGGTCAGCGGCGTCCGGGATCTCGTCGGCAATGTCATGTCTTCTTCGACCACCTGGTCGTTCACGACGGCCACCCAACTGACCGGCGCGACCATCTGGAACGATG
Organism: Planctomycetia bacterium; assembly: GCA_022616395.1. Lineage (GTDB taxonomy): Bacteria > Planctomycetota > Planctomycetia > Gemmatales > Gemmataceae > Gemmata. The sequence continues at coordinate 11,374 of JAKEEV010000808.1, forward strand.
TCGCCACGCCTTCGACGCCAGCGGCGAACGATCCCAGCCCGATCGAAGTTGGGGTGAAGTTCCGCTCCGAGCTTTCGGGTTACATTACCGGCTTGCGGTTCTACAAGGGTTTGGGGAACACTGGCACGCACATCGGTCACCTCTGGAGTAGCTCCGGCGCGCTTCTGGGAACCGCGACCTTCACCAACGAGACCGGCACCGGCTGGCAAACGGTCAGCTTCTCCAATCCCGTTTCGATTAACGCCAACACCACTTACATCGCCTCCTACTACGCTCCCAACGGCCACTACGCGGTCGATAGCGGCTACTTCGCGACTTCGGGCGTGAGTAGTTCCCCGCTGCGGGCGCTGGCCGACGGCGAGGACGGTGGCAACGGGCTGTACTTGTACAACCCCGGTGGTGGATTCCCCACGCAGACGTTTAACGCTGGCAACTACTGGGTGGATGTCGTCTTCACGACCACCTCCCAGGACAACACCGCGCCGACCGTCACGGCCCAAAATCCAGTCTCAGGTTCCATCGACATCCCGATCGGGACTGTTGTCACGGTGACTTTCAGCGAGTCGATCCAGGCGAATACACTCATCTTCGTCCTCAAGGATTCATCCAACAACACAGTTGCCTCCACGGTCAGTTACAACGACGCGACCCAGACCGCGACGCTCACGCCGACCAACCCGCTGGCCCATGACGCGACCTACACCGCCACGGTGTCGGGAGCCAAGGACGCGGCCGGGAACACAATGACGGGAAGCGTCTCCTGGTCGTTCGCGACCGCAGCTCAGGTGAGTGGCGCAACAAGCATCTGGACTGGTTCAGTCACACCCGCGACCACCTCGGCCAACGATCCCGATCCGATCGAGGTCGGCGTGAAGTTCCGCTCCACCAGCGCTGGCTACATTTCGGGGTTGCGCTTCTACAAGGGCGCTGCCAATACCGGCGCGCACATCGGTCACCTGTGGAGTAGCACCGGCACGCTTCTGGCGACCGCGACGTTCACCAACGAGACCGCGACCGGTTGGCAACAGGTGAACTTCTCGACTCCGGTGGCGATCAGCGCCAACACCACTTACATCGCCTCCTATTACGCTCCCAACGGTGGATACGCGGTCAATACTGGTTACTTCGCCACTTCAGGAGTCACCAACGGCGTGCTTGAGGCTCTGGCCAACGGGGTGGACGGCGGGAATGGACTCTACAAGTACGCCAGTGGCGGCGGGTTCCCCAACAGCAGTTTCAACTCCAGCAACTACTGGGTGGATGTGGTCTACACCAGCACCTACGAGGACGTTTCCGCGCCTTCCATCGTTGCCCAGACTCCGGCTTCCGACGCGACGGGCGTCTCGGTGAACACGACCGTAACCGTGACCTTCTCCGAGTCCATTCAAAGCAACTCGCTGTCGTTGGTTCTCACGGATGCCGCGAACAACACGGTCGCCGCGACCGTCAGTTACAACGACTCCACGCGAACCGCCACCCTGACGCCTACCAGCGCGCTGGCGCTCAACACCACCTACACCGCAACGGTCAGCGCCAGCGATACGGCCGGCAATCAGATGTCGGCGACATCGTGGGCGTTCACCACGCCCACGCCGGTGACCAACGCAACCCTCTGGCCGAGTTCCGCGACGCCACAGACCGCGACCTCTTCTGATACCAGCGCCATCGAAGTCGGGGTTCGGTTCTTCTCGGAGGTCGGCGGCTACATTTCGGGGTTGCGGTTCTATAAGGGGGCTGGCAACACGGGCACGCACGTCGGCCACCTCTGGAGCAATACCGGTTCGTTGATGGCGACCGCGACGTTCACCAACGAGACGGACAGCGGCTGGCAGCAGGTGAACTTCTCCAGCCCTGTCGCGATTCAAGCCAATACTCTCTACGTGGCGTCTTATTACGCCCCCAACGGCGGGTATTCGGTGACCTCCGGTGGCTTTGCCACCGAGGGCGTTGTGAATGGCTATCTACACGCTCCACCCAATGGGGCGAACGCGGGCAACGGGCTGTTCCTCTATGGCAGCAGTGGTGGGTTCCCAACCGGCACCTACAACGCCAACAACTACTGGGTGGATGTCGTCTTCACTCAGTCCAGTTCCGACGTCACAGCGCCCACGATCCTGGCCCGGACTCCGGTGGATGGCTCGACGGGAGTTTTGCCCACGGCGTTGATCCAGGTGACGTTCAGCGAGGTGATCAATCCCTCGACGGTTAACTTCCTCGTGAAGGACTCGTTCGACAACATCGTGGCGGGGAACCTCAATTACGACCCTGAGACTCACATCGCCACGTTCATCCCCACCTCGCAGTTGCTGTCGTTCATGACCTACACGGTCACAGTCAGTGGGGTGACGGACCTCAGCGGCAATGTGATGACCTCGGCTTCCACCTGGACGTTCAAGACCCGCGGAATCTGGATCCAGACCAGCGCCTCGGACTTCAGCACCGGGACCAACGACGGCACGGTGGTCACCAATACCAACGGTGGCGAGGTGACTTTGGCGCCGTTGCTGCAAGATAGCTTCACCGGCAGCACGCTCTCTGGCACCAACTGGACGACCTCGTCGTGGAGTTCCGCGGGCGGTGGACCGGTGACAACCAGCATCACCGACGGCGTCCTCTCGGTGGGCGGTACAGGCGTCTTCTCGGCACCGAGTTATGCCAACACCGCCGTGGAAGGGAGCATCAAGTTCGGCGGGGTGGCCTACCAGCACTTCGGGCTGGCGACCAACCTGGACGCGTTCGCCGGCAACTACTGGGCGATCTTCAGCACCATGGGAACGACCAACACCCTCTACGCGCGGGTGAACGCCAACGGAACGACCAACGACGTGAATCTCGGATCGCTCCCCAGCGGCTTCCACACCTACAAGGTGAAGCCCGTCAGCAGCGGTTTCGAGTTCTACATCGATGACACGCTCCAGACAACGATCAGCGCGTCGTTCCAGAGCAGTGTGCCGATGAAGGCTGTTCTGTCGGACTTCCTGGGGAACTCGGGTGGCTTGCTCCAGGCCGATTGGGTCGGCTTCCTGAACTACTCCACGACCCAGACCGGCACGTTTACCTCCCAGGTCTTCGACGCCGGCCAATCGGTGAGCTGGGATCAGGTCAACTTCACCTCAAACGTCCCAACGGGGACAAGTTTGACTGTCAAGGTTCGCGTCGGCAACATGGTCAATGGGGTTCTGGTCTGGACGGCGTGGGCCACGGTCGTCAGCGGCGGATCGCTCGTGGATGGAAGCGGCAATCCGCTCCAGGGTCAGTATCTCCAGTACAGCGTCACGATGACGACGGACGATTCCTCGAAGTCTCCGCGACTCGACGACATCACCTTCACCTGGAAGTGATCGGGTGAAGTGACCGCGACACGCGGGAGTTAGTCGACCTTCGCGTCGGCCAACTCCTCACCGCCGGTCTTCCTGTTCCTGGTCCCCAGTCCGCTCCGCATCACTCCTCAGTTCTCTTCCGTCCGCGGTTCCTGAGAATCACGTTCGATGATTCCTTTCGTGCTTTTTCTGCTCGTGACCGCAGTGTTGATCATCCGCCCGGCGGAGATCATCCCCGGTCTGGAGAACGCGCAGATCTATGAATTCGTCATTCTGGGTGCCCTTGCGGCTTCCGCCAATGCCATCCTGCGGCATCTGAGTCAGGTCGCGGCGGGGAAGCGGCCGGTGAGTGTCTGCATGTTCGGGCTTCTGGGTGCAGTTGCTCTCTCGCATCTGACCAGTGGAACGGTCGGGGCGGCGGCGACCTCCGGGTTCATGTTCCTCAAGATCGTCCTGTTCTATCTGCTGTTGGTCGCCAACCTCCGAACCACTTGGCGCATCCGGGTCTTTTTGCTCTGGCTGTGCGTCCTCATGATGGCTCAGGTGGGGTTGGGACTGCTCCAGTATTTTGAAGTGATCGATGTCGAAGCGCTCAAGCCGCACCTGCAAAGCGAGTACGATCCGACAACCAGCGAACTGATCGCACCCACCGCGCGACTCTGCGGCGCGGGCATTTTCCACGACCCCAACGATCTGTGCGTGTTGCTGGCCGTTGGAGTGGTGTTCACGCTCTACAAGCTCACTGATCGCTCGGCGGGCGCGGCTCGATTTGCCTGGATGATTCCGCTGGGCGTGTTTCTCGGCGCGATTCCACTGACTCACTCGCGGGGCGGGTTACTGGCGCTCCTCGCCGGACTTGGAACGCTTGCGATTGTGCGTCTCGGCGCGCGACGCGGAATGCTCCTGTTGGCGCTGGCGATCCCGGTGTTGTTTGTCGCGGTGGGTGGGCGCATGACCCACTTCGATGTCAACGACGCCAACGACACCAGTCAGCACCGGCTCCGCGCGTGGAGCGATGGTCTCCTGGCGTTCCGGCAAGCGCCGGTGTTCGGTGTGGGTCAGGGGAAGTATGAGGATCACGCCGGGCTGGTGGCTCACAACACCTACGTCGAATCGTACACGGAACTGGGCTTCTTCGGCGGAACGTGTTTCGTGGCCGCGTTCGCTTACGTGACCTGGTGCCTGCTTCGACTGCGCCGATCACCCCTGCGGGATCGACATCCGGAACTCGCCCGGCTCCGCCCCTACATGTTGGCAGCTCTCGTGGCACTGATGGTTGGGTTAGTGTCTCTGTCGCGCGGGTACACTCCCCCCACTTACCTGTTCCTCGGACTCGCGGCGTCTTACCTGCATCTGGCCGCGAGTTACACGCCCCGTGCGGTTCCTCCCCTGACAACCGAACTTGTACTGCGCGGAGTGGGACTGAGTGGGCTAATTCTCGCCGCGCTACAAATCTTCACCGTGACTTTCGTCCGTTGGTCGTGACGCTCCTTCTACTGAGTAACTCCCAATGAACGCAACTGTGCGTGATCCCCGCGGCCTGGCGGCCCTCCGCCGACATTACGAAGTCGAGAAGGAATTGGCCGACCGCCTTCGTGCCGCGCCGGCGGAAGCTCGACCGGCTCTGTATCGGTCGCTCTACAACGAACTGTTCGCCCGCGTGCCCGATCACCCGCAAAACGTCTGGAAGGACAGCCCGACGCAGCAGACCGCGCGAACGAACGAGCAAATGCGGTTGCTGGAACGCTTCCTCACTCCCGAAACCGTTTACCTCGAAGTCGGCGCGGGCGACTGCCACCTGACCCGAACAGTGGCTGGCAAAGTCAAGGCCGCCTATGGAGTGGATGTCTCCGATCTCATCTCCGCGACAGATGTCCGCCCGGCGAATTTCGACCTGCTTATTACGGATGGGACAACCATCCCGCTCGAAGCGAGCCGAGTGACGGTTGCGTATAGCAACATGCTCGTGGAACACCTGCACCCGGACGATTGTGTCCGGCACCTTCAAGAAGTCCATCGCGTACTGGCTCCCGGCGGTGTGTACGTCTGTCGGACTCCGCACCGCTTCGCGGGGCCAACCGACATCTCCGGTTACTTCGACCGCGAAGCGACTGGGTTCCACATGAAGGAGTATTCCTTCCGCGAAGTAGACCGCTTATTCCGCGCGGCCGGGTTCGAGTCGGTGGGTGTGTGTGCCCGCGTGAAGGGCAAGACGATTGCAACGCCGACTCTGCTTGTGCGAATGGCCGAGTGGGGCTTGGGGTTGCTTCCTTACTGGCCGCGCAAGGCGCTTTCGCGTTCCGCGCTGCTCCGCCCGCTGTTCTCGACCGTCACTGTCGTTGCACGCAAAAAGTAGGCGAGTCGCGTCGTCTTGTAGGACAGGCATCTTGCCTGTCATTCCCTGAGACAGGCTGGAAGCCTGTCCTACATGCAAATGGCGACTCACTCCGCGAGTCGCCTACTCTCAAGAGACCGCAACCATGTCGCCCATTCCTTCCTCGCGCAAAATTCGAGTGACTCACGTTGTGGGTCAACTCCACACCGGCGGGATGGAAAAACTGCTGGTCGAGTTCGCCAAACATGCTGACCGCGACCGGTTCGACTTGCAATTCGTTTGTCTCGGCCCACACGGACCGGTCGCTGATGAGATCGCGGAGTTCGGCTGGCAAGTAACAAGTCTTGGGTTCGCGCCGGGGTTACGCGCGGGGATTCTTTATCAGCTTGTCCGAGAATTCGCGCGCATCCGAACCGATGTGGTCCACACGCACAACAACAACCCGCTCATTTACGCCGGCCCCGCAGCGCGTCTGGTGGGCGTTCCGGGCGTGATCCAGACTCGCCACGGGCAATCGACCGGAACCAGCCCCAAGCACCGCTTCGCCTTCCGGCTTGCCACCATGTGCGCGCAACGCGTGGTCTGTGTGTCGCAAGACAGCCGCCGACTCTCGGCACGCGAAGGAGTTGCCGACCGCCGACTGACGGTGATTCGCAACGGCATCGACACTCAGCGATTCACCTACCTCGGTCCCGCTCCGGGTGGCCCGGTCGTGATGGTCGGTCGGCTCGTTCCACTGAAGGGAGTTGACACGCTCTTGCGGGCGGTCGCGCTGGTTGTCCATCAACGAGCTGATTTCCGGCTAGAAGTTGCGGGGGATGGAGAAGCTCGTCCGGGACTCGAAGCGCTGGCGCGCGAGCTTGGGCTGGACAACCACGTGCGGTTTTTGGGAAACGTGCGGGACGTTCCCGGACTGCTCGCCCGTTCCGCGTGTCTGGTTCTGCCGTCCTTGAGCGAGGGGATTTCGCTGACGCTTCTGGAAGCGATGGCCCGCGGGTTGCCGGTTGTCGCTACCGACGTGGGCGGGAACCCGGAAGTGGTGGAAGATGGTGTGACCGGGCGATTGGTTCCGCCCGCAAACCCGGAGCAACTCGCTGCGGCCTTGCTGGAACTGGCAACAGTGTCCGAGAAAACGCAAGCGATGGGTCAGGCCGGACGCGCGCGAGTGGAGAGGGTGTTTGACGTTCGCCGAATGGTCGCCGAGTACGAGGCTCTCTACCTGAAGGTAGTTCGGCGAGGGGCGGAACGCGCCCTGGCGAGAAACTGAATCTGGTTCCAACCTGTGTGTGGAGTAGTCGTGTTACTGCGTGTGGTTAACATCGTGTCGGGAGACGAGCGATACTTCGATGCGATCTTCGGACCCGTCGCCGCGCTGGCGGCGGTGTACGCCCGGACGGAAATGAAGGACTGGGATGTCCGCGACTATGAACGCAAGTACGTTCCGCTCGTGCAATTCTGCGGCGAGGTCTTCCGTCTGGGAGACTGGGTCTGCTGGGCCAAATCGTTCTAGGTTGCTCACTGTTTCGCGACGTGATCCGTGATCGTCCCAATGAAGATTCTCTTCGTCTCGACCATCTACCCGACGCCGAACGAGTCGGGGCAGGGTGTGTTCAATCGCAACCTCGTCCGCGCTCTCTCCGCGCGGCACGAAGTGGTGGTGCTCGCGCCGATTTCCTGGTCCGCGAATCCACCCTGGCGCTCCGCGAAGGGCCTGGACGCGAACCGTTCGCGCACGCTCGACGATGTGACGATTCACCACCCGCGATATTACTACCTCCCAAAGTCCTTCCGTACTCGCGGATGGTTCTACTGGCAGTCTGTTCGCTCGACAGTCAACCGCGTGTGTCGGTCGGTTGCGCCCGATCTCGTTCTGAGTTACTGGGCGTATCCGGATGGAGCAATCGGAACCCGCATCGCGCGGCAAGTTGGCGCGAAGTCGGCAATCATTGTCGGCGGGTCAGACGTGTTGCTCGACACGCGGTCTACGTCTCGCCGAAAGCGCGTCTCGGGCACTCTTCAGGAAGCCGATGACATTCTTTCGGTCAGTGACGACCTTCGCCGAAAGGTGATCGAACTGGGCGGGAACCCGGAGCGTTCGCATCTCTGGCGGCAGGGAGTCGAAACGAATCTTTTCTGTCTTGGCGATCAACGCGCAGCGCGAAATCGACTCGGCATCGCTCACACCGCCGATCCCGTTCTTGTGTGGGTTGGCCGAATGGTTCCCGTCAAGGGGCTGGACATTCTGATTCGCGCCTGCCGGCAGCTCGCGGAACAGAATCACCGCTTCCGACTATTCCTGGTGGGCGATGGCCCGCTTCGCGCGACGCTGGTAGCCGATTGCCGGAAGGCCGGGATCGCGGATCGAGTCGTCTTCGCCGGTCCGTGCCCGCAAGACCAACTCGGAGACTGGTATCGAGCCGCGGACTTGATGCTTCTTCCGAGTCGATCCGAAGGGTTGCCGAACGTGCTTCGGGAATCGGTTGCGTGTGGCACGCCGTTCGTTGCCAGTCGGGTGGGCGGAATCGCGGAGATCGCGGACGAACGTCTCGACCGTCTTGTTCCGCCTGAAAATCCCTCCGCGCTGGCGGAAGCAATTGCACTGTCCTTGGCGGAGCGCAACAAGCGACCGGAGCGACACTACCGGCCGGTAAGTTGGTCCGAATCCGCCGATCATCTCATCGAACTTGTCGCGGATCGTCCGCCAGCCTCGACTTTGCAACCTCTGGCGGGAAGTTGTTGTTAAGCGGTTACTTGTAAACTCAAGTGGGACGGCCTTTCCCGGCCGGCCTACAACATAGTCCTCTGGATGATCTCCGCGCCATGAGTGTTGCCCTCGTGACCGAATCCGCTGACTTGCAACCCGCAACGAATGAGTTCGGCTCGGATACCGTCGTGCTGTACTTCGGCAACGACTGGTTCGCGGAGAACCGCACCTCCAGCCATCAACTCGCGCGACAGTTGGCGAAGAAGTGCCGGGTGTTTTACATCGAATGCCCCGGCTGGCGCGCTCCGCGTGGCTCCGGTCGAGACCTGAAGAAAGTCTTCGTCAAGTTGTGGCGCTTCCTGCGCGGAACGCGCATGACTGAAGAAGGCCCGCGACTGCGGACGCTCTTCCAGATTCCGTTTCACCGCTTCGCTGCGGTCCGCTGGCTCAATCGCAGAATCATCCGCACAACTCTTGCCTGGATGAAGTGGCGACACGGAATCAAGAACCCGATTTCGTGGTTCCACGTTCCGCACGTTCCGTTTTTGGTCGGCGAACTCGGCGAACAACTCTCCGTTTACTATTGCATCGACGACTACTCGGCGTATCCGGGCGTGCATCCCGACACCGTTCGCGCGATGGACGCGGAGACGACACGCAAGGCTGACGTGGTGTTCGTTGCTTCTGATACGCTGCTCGCGGGCAAGCAGCAACTCAATCCGAACACGCACGTCAGCCCGCACGGAGTCGAGTTCGATCACTTCGCCAAGGCGCAAGACCCCGCCCTCGCGATTCCCGCCGACATCGCGCATTTGAACGGCCCGGTCGTGGGCTTCTTCGGGCTGATCGAAAGTTTCATCGACCTCGATTTGATCGACTGGCTCGCCGAAGAGCGCCCGGACTGGCAATTCCTGTTCCTCGGTCGGGTCGCAGCGCCCGCGGAATCGCTCCCGAAGCGGTCGAACGTCCACTTCATCGGCAAGCGACCTTACGCCGAACTGCCCGCTTACGCGAAGCGGTTCGATGCGTGCGTCATTCCCTATCGGCCGGGCGACTGGAGCTTCCACGCCAACCCGATCAAGCTCCGCGAATACCTCGCGACCGGAAAGCCGGTCGTGTCGGTCGATACGCCCCAGATGCGGAAGTTCGCGGATGTGGTGGAAGTGACAACGACCCGCGAGGAGTTCCTGGCGGGGCTGGACAAAGTGATCGCCACTGGCTCAAACCCGGAGGAAATCGCCCGGCGGATGAATCGCGTCGCCTCAGCGAGTTGGTCCGCGCGGGCGGAAGCGGTGATCGAAACGCTTCGGAACGAACTTTCGGCCCGGCAGTCGTGACTGGTGAGAGCGGTTATCAGACTTACACTCGGCTTCGGTTGCGAGCGAACACTCGGCCCGCGGAGTGTAAACCGCGAGCCGGTTCCGCAGCCGAACAGCCCACGAAACTCGCCGCTTGCCAACAGGAAATTGCTCATTTGCAAGCGGAAAATGCTCGCCTGGGAGATCGTTGACAGTTTGGCCCCGTCTTTGCTTTTTCCTTCTGCTGGAAGACCAAAAACGCCAATGCAATCGGCGTGACAGACTGTCACCGTCGGGAGCGCTCTTTGGCGCGCAGACCAGCGTCCGTTTTTCCCCGCGAGGTTTCATGGTGGCCAGTGCTGTCTATCTTCGTCGAGCCGAGCGCGACAATCCGCTCCCAACCGTGCGTGAACTTTTGGACCGGTGCCGGTGGTATGATCTTGTGCCCGCCGGTGGGTCGGTTGTGGTCAAGCCGAATCTCTGCACTGAACGGCTGGAGATGATTCACTGCGCGAACACCTCGCTGTCGATGCTTCGCGCTGTCTGCACGGTTCTTCGCGAGCGAACGGAAAACGTCACCATCGTGGAGTCTGACGGCGCGCGTTACCCGGCCGAGGCCGCATTCGAGAATACCGGTGTGTACAAGATGGCCGCCGAGTTGGGGTGCAAGGTTCTGAATCTCTCGAAGGACACGCTGTTGGATGTGCCCGATGCGCGGATGGCCGGATTCGGAATGTCGAAGACGTGGATGGAAGCCGATTGCTTCATCACGCTGCCGGTCTTGAAAACACACGCGACGACGGTCTTTACGGGTGCGCTCAAGAACCAGTGGGGCTGTATTCCGCGATACGACCGCATCCTTCTCCACAAGCACCTGCACGAGTTGATCGTGGAAGTGAATCGTTTGCGGCCGGTGACACTGGCGCTGATGGACGGTCTGGTTGGAATGCAGGGCCGCGGACCGATCAACGGCTATCCGATTGATCTCAATGTGCTTCTGGCCAGTCGTGATCCGGTTGCTCTCGATGCGACTGGTATGCGCCTCATCGGTCTCGATCCGCTGAAGAGTGAGCATGTGGTTCACGCGGAAAAGATCGGGCTGGGGCACCTCGCGGACACGAAGGTGACAGTGGATGGGCCGTTCGCAGAGATCGCGATGACCGCGGAGCCGGCGGTTGAGGACTGGGCCATCAAACTGATGAACCGCGTGTCGCGCTCCCCGTTTTTGACCCGGAATCTGCTTCTGAAGGATGGAATCTTCTATCCGATTCGCCGAGCGGTGAACGCGCTGCGTCGCGTGTTCAAGCGCAAGCGAACTCCACCGCCCGCCCCGGCTTCCGCTTCGTGATCTCCGCTTGACTCGCTGTGGGAACAGACTTCTTCACGCTGTCCACTGAGTCCGGCATCTCGTCGATGGCTTCGCCTTGATCGGTGACAGTGGGAGTTGTGTTGAAGCCCCCGCACCCGCCGTTACGACTGACGCGAAGCGCGTCAGTCTACGGCGACCTCGCCCCGCTTTAGTGGGGAGAGGTCGCCGCCGATGCGAAGCATCGATAGCGGCGGGTGAGGGGGCTGGAAGACTCAATCAATCCCACCACCCAAACAAAGATCATCACGCTTCAACACGATCAACTCTCACCTTGTTGCGCATCTACGTTTGGAGCCTTTCCCATGACTGACGCCATCCTCGTGCTTGAGGTCGCGTTCTGGGTTTGCTTCGCGTTGGTGTTCTACGCCTACGTGGGTTACCCGGTGGTGATCCGTTTTCTCGCTTCGGTCGCGGGTCGGCGCGCTTCTCCGCCAACTCCCTCGACGAGCGAGTTGCCAACCATCTCGCTTCTTGTGGCGGCCCACAATGAAGCATCCATCATCGCGGCTCGAATCGCCAACGCGCTGGCGATGGATTACCCGGCCGAGAAACTGGAGATCGTGGTCGCCACCGATGGCTGTACGGATGGCACGGCGGATGTTGTCCGCCAGTTCGCGAATCGCGGAGTGCGTGTGTTGGAATATCCCATCAGACGCGGAAAGGCGACCGTTTTGAATGACTCGATCCCGCGGCTCAAGGGAGAAATCGTCATCCTTTCGGATGCGAACACGCTCACCGAGCCGAATGCCGCGCGCAGACTGGCTCGGTGGTTTGTCGATCAGCGCGTCGGTGTGGTGTGCGGCCGGCTGGTTCTCACCGATCCTCGAACCGGCAGCAATGCCGACAGCATGTACTGGAAGTACGAGACGTTCCTGAAGCGCTGCGAGGGCCGGCTCGGCGCGCTGTTGGGTGCCAACGGCGGGATCTATGCGGTGCGCAGGAGTTGCTTCACTCCGATTCCCGCGGACACCATCGTCGATGATTTTGTCTTACCACTTCAGGCGAAACTTCGGACCGGTTGCTCAATCGTCTACGATCCCGAAGCCGTTGCGAACGAGGAGACCCCACCGAACATCAAGGACGAGTTCCGCCGGCGCGCGCGAATTGGAGCGGGCGGCTTTCAGAGTCTTGGGCGCGTCTGGGGGTTGCTCAATCCGCTTCATGGGTGGGTCGCGTTCACGTTCTTCTCGCACAAGATACTCCGGTGGGCGTGTCCGTTCTTTTTGATTGGCATGTTGGTTACCTGTGTACTCTTGCGGCAGCAACCGCTTTACCTGGGGCTACTGCTTGCTCAGGTTGCCTTCTACGCGCTTTCGGCACTTGTCCCGCTCTTGCCGACACAGACTCGACTGCTCAAGCCGTTGCGACTGACCACGATGTTCACCGGGATGAACGTAGCGCTATTGCTTGGGTTCTGGCGGTGGATGTCTGGCCGGCAGCGCGGAACCTGGCAGCGTACGGTCCGGACAGGCGAAGCGTAAGCGGTTGGTTCAACCTTCGAGGCGAATCCGTGTCGCTTTTTCGGCTACCTTCGGCGATGGACTTGTGGCTGCCCGCCTACTTGCGCCAAACTCCGCGCCGGTGGAAGCGCACGGAAGGCGATGTTCATCTGCTGTTGTGTCTGGCGGATCACTATGAGCCGAATCTCGGTGATGCTTCCGAGGAAGTCGCTCTGAAGCGCGTCGAGCGATGGGTGAGGGACTATCCGCGTCAACTCGGAGGCTTCCGCGACAGCGACGGGCGACCGCCGAGGCACTCGTTCTTCTATCCGATTGAAACTTATCACGCCGAGCACCTCGACATGCTCACTGAGCTATGCCAGCAGGGCTTCGGCGAAGTGGAAATTCACCTTCACCACGACAACGACACGTCCGAGAACCTCCGGCGAACCTTACTGGAAGCGCGCGCGGTGTTCTCTCAGCGACACCGGCAACTTGCACGCGACCGACGAACCGGAGAAGTGAAGTACGCCTTCATTCACGGAAACTGGGCGCTGGATAACTCACACCCCGAAGGCCGTTGGTGCGGAGTCAATAACGAACTCGACATCCTCCGCGAAACCGGTTGCTTCGCGGACTTCACACTGCCGGCGGCCCCGAACCGCGCACAGACGCGCACGATCAACAGCATTTACTACGCCGTCGATGATCCGCTTCGCCCCAAGTCACACGATACCGGAACGCCTGTTGGCTCAACTCCGCGCCCGGCGAACAGTCTGATGCTGATTCAGGGACCGCTCGTGCTGAACTGGTCAGCTCGAAAGTGGGGAGTGATTCCGCGCGTGGAGAACAGTTGCGTTCAGGGGAACCAGCCGCTCTCGATCTCGCGGCTGAAGAACTGGCTTCGCGCGAAAGTTCAGATTCCTTCGCGGCCGGACTGGTATTTCGTGAAACTCCACACGCACGGTGCCAACGAGGGGAACATGGACGCCCTTCTCGGCGAACCCGCGGTGAAGTTCCATCGCGCGCTTGCTCAACTCGCGGCAGAGAATCCGCGGTTCTACTACCACTATGTAACGGCCCGCGAGATGTTCAACCTGGCCCGCGCCGCCGAGGATCGCTGGACCGGCACTGTGAAGGAAGCACGTGACTACGAACTGGAGTGGAACGGCCAATCGGAGTCAGCAAAGTCTCAGCAACGATTCACTGAGTGCCGCTGCTGACTGTCAAGGACCAACTCATTACCTGCCCAAGCGCGAGGCCCGACGCGAGAACGTTCTCGCATCGGGCCTCGCTGACTTTTCGAGTCGCCAGCTTGCAATTGCGGGCGAATCAAATCGCGTACTCGTAGGCACCGATGTCGGTGGTTGTTCCAGCCGGCCGACTGTTTCCCAGAATGTCTTCGGTGACCTGGGCAAGATCAGTACCGGCGTTGATCGCGGGTGCATTGGTCTTCAGGCGATAGTCTCCTTCTTCAG
>JAKEEV010000102.1 GCA_022616395.1 Planctomycetia bacterium
CCTCTGCGTTCCGACGCGTGGCAATTGTTCCCCGACCGCTGCTTACTGCTCACTGATGACTGATGACTGATTACTGTTCACTGCTGCCTGATTACTCCTGGGCAACCAGCACCTCGGCGTGGCAGGTCGTGAGGACTTCTTCGAGAGTCGTGACTCCCTTAAGTACTTTCACGAGGCCGTCATCGAGCAGGGTCCGCATCCCACCCGAACGGGCTTTTCGGCGGAGTTCCTGCGTCGGTGCCTGGGCGAAGGTCAGTTCGCGAATGGTGGAACTCATCCGCATCAGTTCAAAGATGCCCAGACGCCCGCGGAAGCCCGTCTGTCGGCAGTGATTACACCCGCGCCCCTTCATGAACGTGGCCTTCGACGCCTGGTCTTGCGAGACACCCGCCGCGCGGAGTTCCCCGGCGGTGGGGGTGTAAGGCTCCTTGCACTTCACGCAGTTTACTCGGATGAGTCTTTGAGCCATGATCGCGATTACGGAACTTGCGATCAGGAAGGGGGGAACTCCGATGTCCGCGAGCCTCGTCACAGCAGCGGGCGCGTCGTTCGTATGAAGCGTCGAAAAAACCAGGTGTCCAGTGAGACTGGCCTGTACCGCGATTTCTGCCGTCTCCTTGTCGCGGATTTCGCCAACCAAAATAATGTTGGGAGCTTGGCGTAACATCGCCCGAATGATGCGCGCGAAATCCAGCCCGATGTTGTGCTTCACCTCGACCTGGTTCACTCCGGGGAGGTAATACTCAACGGGGTCTTCGGCCGTGATGACCTTCCGGTCCGGTCGGTTCAGTTCGTTCAGAGCGGCATAGAGCGTTGTGGTCTTCCCCGACCCCGTTGGACCCGTCACCAGGAAAATGCCGTTGGGACGTTTAATAATCTGTTGGAATCGCATGTAATCGTCTTCCGCGAAGCCGAGGTCGCGGATGTTGACCTGGATGTTCCCCCGGTCGAGGATTCTCATCACACACGACTGACCGTGGACGGACGGGAGCATACTGACACGAAGGTCGAAATGTTTACTGTGAACGGTCATCTTGATCCGACCGTCCTGCGGTCTGCGCTTCTCGCTGATGTCGATTGATCCCATGATCTTCAAACGAGAGAGCAAAGGTGCCAGCAGACGCCGAGGGGCGGCATCGCGCTCTACCAGAACGCCGTCGATCCGGTAGCGAACCCGGACGCGATCCGCGAACGGTTCAATATGGATGTCGGAGGCGCGGAGGTTGATCGCTTCCTGAATGATGAGGTTGACCAGTCTCACAACCGGAGCATCGGAATCATCGGCCGCAGCCAGCGACGCGAGGGATTCCGTTTGAGTGAACTCGATGGCGGTATCGGTGAACTCGACGAGCATCGAGTCGACGGACTCGGTTTCGGTCTGTCCGTAGTTGCGGTTGATAGCTTCCTGGATTTGTTCCTGTACGGCGAGAACCGGAACGATGTCCTTGTTGAGAATGAACTGGAGTTTCTGCACGGTGTCGTAGTTGGTCGGGTCGGCGGTGATGATCTTGAGCGTGTTCCCTTCGAGTTCCAGGGGCAACACGATGTTTTCGCGGGCAACCGATTCGGGAACCAGTTCAATGACGGCTTTCGGGATCTCGACCTTCTCTAAATCGACGAACTGCATGCCGTAGTGTTCGGCCAGCGCTGACATGCAGTCGCTTGGAGTCACGTAGTTGAGTTTGGCAAGCGCGTCCTGGAGTTTGACACCGTGGGCGCTGGCGTAGTTGTCGGCCTCGGTGAGCTGGTCGGGGCCGATCATTTTCTTCTTGAGCAAAACATCCGTGAAGTCGCCGCGGGCTTTGGCCATGATTGTGTTACTCCTTAAGCGGACAGTCGGGTTCGTGCGTGGAAGCTGGTGGTTCTGATTTTCAAGTGTGCCGGTTGGGAAATGATCACGGGTAAATAACAGCCCGGCATCGGAATCCGAGTGAGACGGTGGTACATGAACGAGCGATGAGTTCAGTCTGACACACCGCCCGCGCGCTGTTCAAGTGAAAAGATTGCGGAAAAGTGCGGATTTTGTGGGCTGGGAGCCAGGAGGGTTCAATCGGAACAGCTCCGGTTTCAACCGGCTTTGACTTTCCGCAGTGACTCGAAAACAGGTTTGTGTCAAGTCACTTCGCGTGGCTCGATTGGCTGCGTGGATCAGCCAGTTGCTCTCGCCCTTGCTGCTTGCCGTCACCCGCGCTACATTGGGAGTGAGAACTCATTGGGTTTGTGTCGAGGGATTTGTCTTGACTGGCATCGGTCGAGTTTTGGCTCTCGCGTGCTGCGTCTTGCTGGCGCTTCCTCCGGGATGGTGCTGCGCAACGACCGGTGGGAAGTGCTGTGGGTCTGCGTTGCCGTTGGTGCCAGCCCCTGTGTCGGTGGAGTGTAGCACGAGCCAAACGTGTGCTGGCAAGACGTGTGCGGTCGGTTGCTGCTCGAAGGAGCCAGGGAACCAGTGTCCCGAGCCAGCGCCGAAACCCCAAAAGCCCGACCGCCCCTGCGACACCACATGTTGCGAACACCCGCCGACCATTGCACCGAAGGTCGAACATTCGGGCATCGACCTCGGGCCGGTCGGGGTGCAAGTCACGCTCACAGAGACCGCCAGCCCCGAAGCAGTTGCGGCTTTGATGAGCGTGCCTCCGCGTTCTGCGTTTCCGCCTCTCTACATCCTCCACTGCGTCTGGCTGTGTTGACCATCACGGCGGGAGAAGCGCGTGGCTTCGTCCTGCTTCCGTGATTCACACCTAACCAAACTCAGTGGAGATTTTCCATGCTTATGAAGTTCCTGATTGGTGGGGCGCTCGCCCTGACCGTTGGCTTGTCCGGCAGCGCGTGGGCGCTTGCCAATAAGAAGCCCGACAACTGCTGCTTCCCAGGCTCCGACTGCTGTTATCCGGGGTCGCCGTGCTGTGACGACTGCTGCTATCCCGGTTCTCCGTGCTGCTCCCCGAACTCCCCCTGCTGCTTCGACTCGCAGAAGGAGCCGACAGACGCGGGGGCGAAGAAGGTCGATTGCTGTCTCGACCCAACATGCCCGCCGGGGTGCTCCCCCGACTGTCTGCCGAACTGCTGCGAGGTGGACAAGGTGAAGGTCACTCCGAAGCCCACGAGCGCGAAGTGCGACGGTGGGAAGTGCTGTGCGGACGGGAGCAAGTGATGTTGACCGCTCACTGTGCGTGATGTGAGCCACACGGGCACACATCGAGACACCGAGGCATTGCCTCGGTGTTTTCGTTTGGCAGTCTCGACCCTGCGGCACGCCAGCCAGCTACATGTCGGCGTTTGAAGTCAAAGCGAGTTTCAACCTCTGGTTTGATTAACCGTCCTTGCCGCCTCTTTCTCCGATCGTTGAATAGCCCGGTCGCGATCCCTTCCTCGCAGGGAACCTTCTCATGCTCTGCTCTCGTCTTCTCGCTGGCTTGGCGCTGGTGATTCTGCTCGCGCTTGCACCGGCGGTTCGCGCGGATGATCCGAACAAGGTGCTCACCAAGATCTGCTTCGGCTCGTGCGTCAACCAGGACAAGCCGGTACCGATCTTCGACACGATGGCCGCGACCAAACCGGACCTGCTGCTGATGATCGGCGACAACATGTACGCGGACCTCGACCGCAAGG
>JAKEEV010000809.1 GCA_022616395.1 Planctomycetia bacterium
CCCGACGACCAGATTCTGATAGTGGACTTCGACGGCCGCACTGTGGAGTACGATTTCAACGATCTGGACGAACTCCAACTCGCCTACGCGGTCAGCGTGCATAAAAGTCAGGGGAGTGAGTATCCCGCGGTCATCATTCCGGTTCACACGCAACACTATGTGATGCTTCAGCGGAACTTGCTCTACACCGGCATCACACGCGGGCGGAAACTCGTGGCTCTGGTCGGCAGTCGCAAGGCTCTGTGGAAGGCCGTCACCACCGCCGACACGAAGATGCGCTACTCACTTCTGAAATGGCGGCTGCAGTCAGAGCCGCGACCGTGAGGGAGCGCATGATGGAAGATCGCTCCCTCACGGTCGCGGCTCCGACTGCAGCCGCAAACCGAGCGGCACCTACGCGGCAACTACTTCGTTTTGCGCTTGCGTTTGACGGACGCCGCGGAAGGGGCAGGCTTGGCTTTTCTCTTCTTCCGCCCCCCGTTGCTCAGTTTGTACGACGCGATTGACTCCGGTCGGAGAAACCACTGCCCGTTCCGCATCCACGCCGAGAGTTTCCTCGCGGTGATCGCGGCCCGGACGGACGATTCGGTGATGCCGAGTTTCTTGGCGGCCTGTTTCACGCTGATCGTGTATGGCGCGGCTACCTGTTCAACGGTCTGATTCGCCGCCGCGAGTTCCTTGCGGTCCAACAGATCGGTCATGATGCGGTAAATTGGGTTGTCGAACACGGCCTGGGTCACCATCGCCCGACCGGGAAGCATGGTCTCTTCGAGAAGTGGATTCTCCAAGCCGTAGATCAATTCAATTAACTGATTCGGACTCACCGCGGGGTCAGCGGCGGCCAACCGGACGCGCTCCAGGAACACGGCCACATCCGGCGGCGGATCGGGGTATGTGAAAGAGAGACCAGAAAGGCTGTGGTAGGTGTTCATCGGCTTCACTCACTCGCGTTGAGGCGATTAGAGTTTAGAGAATCTCGCTAACACCGAGATAGCGGATGTAGATATTCAGTTGGGAATAATGCGACTTCGCGAACGCCACCGCTGCCCGCAGTGAATCGGCCGCGGTTAAGATTCCAGGCACACTGATGAGGTACACATACGCTCCCTCACGGTCGCGGCTCCGACTGCACCTGCATCTCGTCGCGATACACCACTCCGCCAGCGGTCCACTGGCCGATCACGGTTCCCGGAAGCAGAGACGAGCCACCGAAGCCGTTCAGCAATTCCTGGTCAAAGAGAGCATGGTGAGCAGCCCGGAATTGGACGCCATTGTTGTCCGCGACCGGGATGAGCAACTGCACTTCGATCACCGGATTGCCCTTCGAGACGCTTCGCGGAAACCTCAGCGGACGTCTCGACACCCGCCGCCCTTGCGGGCGGGGTTCGCGGTTCCGGTCCCCCGATGAAGAACGATTGGGTGACGGACATCCAGCCAAAAAAACGAACGAACCGCCGGTCGCGGACCAGCAGTGTTCGAGTTGGTCTTCTTACGTTTTGCGCTTTCGTTTGACGGACGCAGCAGCGGGCGCTGTTGGAGTC
>JAKEEV010000810.1 GCA_022616395.1 Planctomycetia bacterium
ATGGTGAGCGATTATGTGCTTACCGAAGGCGATTGCCGACGGAAGAAAGACACGCCCGCGTCGGTGGGCATGGGTTCGTACAACATGGATTCGCACAACTGTGCCCGCTACGTCACGCCGGAAGGCTTCGTTCAGAATGAGGGCGATGTGCAGGTGAGTCCAGGCGGCCCTTACCGCATCAGTTATCTCTCCATCGTGCCCAAAAAGGACGAGTGCCCGAACTTGCTCGTTCCTGTGTGTCTGAGTAGTTCGCACATCGCCTACGGTTCGATCCGCATGGAGCCGGTGTTCATGGTTCTCGGCCAAAGCGCTGCGACCGCGGCTGTTTTCGCCATCGACGAGAAGATCGATGTGCAGAAAGTCGATTACGAGAAGCTCAAGAAGCGCTTACTCGCCGACAAGCAAGTGTTGGAATTCTCGGCTCCTGTTTCTCCGGGCGCAGTCGATCCGAAGAAGCTCGCGGGAGTTGTGGTCGATGACGCGGACGCCGAGTTGAAGGGCTTCGAGACGGTCAGCACGAGTGTTTCGCCGTTCGTGGGCGTCGGCTATCGGCATGATGGCAACAAGGATCGAGGGAAGCAGAGCGCGAAGTTCGTTCCCGATCTCCCCGCGGCCGGCAAGTACGAAGTGCGACTCGCGTACACCCCGAACCAGAACCGCGCCAGCAACGTGCAAGTATCCGTGCACCATTCTGGAGGTGGTGGCATCGAAAAGATCGACCAGAGGAAGAAGCCTCCCATTGACGGACTCTGGATTTCGCTCGGCACCTTTACGTTCGACAAGGGCAAGGGCGGTTTCGTCACTGTGAGCAACCTCGAAGCAGACGGCTTTGTGGTGATCGACGCGGTTCAGTGGATTCCAGTGAAGAAGTGATCGGAGAGTCTTGTGTGCATCCGCGTCAGGTCAGTTGGGAATGATTGGCCGACTCGACGCGGGCCGTGGATTACCTCGGTAGGCCGCATTGTTGGGCGTGTCGCAGTCTCCGCGATTGCGGTTGCGACTTCGGCATGACCATGCGGTCGCGAAACAGTCGGTGGGCGTCAACTCCCCATATTGGGAGTGCGCTTACTGACCCAACTCAACCGAGGTGCGACGATGGTGGAAGTGATTTGGCGTGGTGGAATCAAACTGGCGCTTTTGGCTCTGCTTGTGCTCGCGCCCGGCGCATCAGCCGGCGCGAAAGCGGACGACTATCGCGGGCCGGACCTGGGCGATTACGAACTATTGGAGGTGCCGGACGGACACAAGCTCTCCTTCCGCGCGTACGCCGAGGGCGTGCAGATTTACCAGTGGAACGGCACGAGTTGGGTTTTCGTGGCACCCGAGGCGGTGCTGTACGACCAGGATGGTGAGGTCGTCGGCATTCACTACGCCGGTCCCATCTGGGAGAGTGCCAGCGGCAGCAAGGTGAAGGGCGCGGTCATCGAGCGTGCCACCGTGGACGCCGACGCCATCCCGTGGCTGTTGCTCGGCGCGGTGGCCACTGAGGGGCCTGGCATTTTCAACGGGGTCACCTACATCCAGCGGGTGAACACCGTGGGCGGCCTCGCTCCGGCTTACGCGGGCGAATTCGTCGGCGAGGTGGTTCGAGTGCCATACGCCGCGGATTATTACTTCTACCGGAAGCACCAGTAGTCCTTTGGCCGACGTGTGAGCTTATGCCGAAGAACGAGCTGCCGCCCGGTCCCAAAGGCACCCTGATCGGGGGCAGCCTCGCCGAGTTCAACACCAACCGCCTGGATTTCTTCCTGCGGCTGGCCCGCGAATACGGCGACCTGGCAAGTTTCCGTCTCGGTCCACATCGCATGTTCTTCCCGAGTCACCCGGACCTGATCGAACAGGTTCTGGTGACCGATGCGAAGCACTACGTCAAGCACTTCGGCGCACGAGTGTACAAACCGGTGCTGGGCAACGGCCTCGTGACGAGCGAGGGCGATTTCTGGCTTCGCCAGCGAAGGCTCTCGCAGCCCGCGTTCTTGAAGAACCGCGTGCTGACTTACGCGCCGGTGATGAGCAACTTGACATGCGCGATGCTTGCTCGCTGGCGCCCCGGCCAGCGCGTGGATATCGGCTACGAGTTTAACGGGGTGACCAGCGCCATCGCGCTGAAGACGCTTTTTGGGCTGGACGATGTGGGCGACCGCGAGGAGTTCGTCAACAGCCTGCGCAACACCTTCGATCTTCTCAGCCTGCGATTCCGCGATCTCATTCCGATTCCGCTCTGGGTGCCAACCCCGAGAAACATCCGCACCAGGCGCGCGATCGCACACCTTCGGCGCGTGGTTGACGGATTCATCGCCGCCGGTCGTGCGCGAAAGGAACCGGGAGATGATCTTCTCTCGCGATTGGTGTCCGCTCGCGATGAAGACGGCAGCCGGATGACCGACCAGCAACTGCGTGATGAAGCGATGACGCTCTACCTCGCGGGTCACGAAACGACCGCTCTGACGCTTACCTGGAGCTGGTATCTGCTCGCCACACACCCGGACGCGGAGGCGAAGCTCGTCGAGGAGTGGAGTCGCGTGCTCGGCGGTCGCTCGCCAACGCCGGATGATCTGCACAAGCTTCCTTACACCGACGCGGTGATTGCCGAAGCGATGCGAGTTTACCCGCCGGTGTACTTGATCGGCCGCGAAGCGACCTGCGATCTGGAACTTGGCGGTTATCGCGTAAAGAAGGGCACCACGATCTTCATGAGCCAGTGGGTGAGCCACCGCGATCCGAGATACTTCGCGGACCCGGAGAAGTTTTACCCCGAACGCTGGCTGGATGGATTGGCGAAGCGAATTCCGAAGTACGCGTACTATCCCTTCGGAGGAGGGCCGCGCGTGTGCATCGGCAATACGTTCGCGCTGATGGAAGCCGCAATCCTGCTCGCGACGGTCGGTCAGAGATACAAGTTCACCATTGACCCCGACACGGTCCTCGCGTTCAATCCGCAGATCACGCTCATGCCCACTAACGGCATCCCCGCCACGCTCGCGATGCGATAAGAAAAGACAGAAGAGCAATGGCCGCAAAAAAGCACAAAAGGCACAAAAGAAAACCAAGACAGAACAGATGATTTGAACTGTTGTCTTCTGTATTCTTTTGTGCTTTTTGTGCTTTTTTGCGGCCATTCTGTCTTTCTGGTCGTGCGACTCTTTTCGAGGTTCCCGCCATGCGTCGTTCCTTCTCCCTCGTCGCGCTGGTTCTGTTCGCTTCTTCCGCGAAGGCCGGGGAATATCCGATCTACCTCTGGCTGGAACCGGAGTGGTTCGACGGCGTGAAGGGCACGTTCGCCTACTGGACAGGCGAAGCCAAACCAACTGGTTCGTGGGGAGTTGCGGGTCCGGGCATCAGCGCGGAGTGGACGCAAGGAGGCGAAAGCGAGTGGAACTCGATGGGCGTTCCGGCTGACGAAACGAAAGCCGTGTGCGGCCGAGAGTTGGTGATTCCGCAAGGTGGCGGGTATCGCGTGTGGGTGCGGTATGTCGATCACCGCAAGAAGACCGAGCCGTTCACTGTGCGGATTATGCAAAACGGCAAACCCGCGATGAGTGGCGAACTCGGGACGAAGCCCGTTGTGCCTCAGAACGACGAGTACCAACTGTACTGGGGCTTCTCGTTCGGCTGGGAAATGTTTGAAGGAGAGCTGGCGGAAGGCAATGCGCGTGTGGAAGTGGTTGTCGGTAAGGCGGGTGAAGCGTGGCGACAGGTAGACGCGATTCTGATTACCGATGACCTGAAATACACTCCGCACGGACGCGAGAAACCGCCGTTCGCGTATCTGGCGAGCTTCGATCTTTCTCCGAAAGACGGCTCCGCGTGGCGCGGGAAAGGATTGCCTGACGCGAAATTCACGCGACCGCAACTCGGGGGCCGCGACTTCGCCATGTGGACCGCGGTCGATTACGATGCAAAGAAGTGGGACGGGCTGAAGGTCGATGAACTCACCAAGTACGATCTCTTCTTTCGCTTCTCGCCGCCGTCTGATATTCGCGACAAGTTCCACAAGGAATTCGCGGGCAAGAAGGATGTGCCGATCATCTCCTCGCCGTTGTTGCTGCCCGGCTTCTACCTCGGAGCTACACCCGATCTTTCCCCCGGCTCGCCGTTGCGCGTGTGGCTTGAGAAGACCAAAACGCCCTTCTACATCATGACGAACTACGCGAGCGGCTCGTACACGGACAAAACCGGCCCCGCGACTTACCAGGCTCTCACTGGCCCGCTGAAGGATCAGTTCCTCGGTTACATTCACGGAGAAGCGCTCGGCACGAGTGGTATCGGTCTTCCTGATAAGCCGCTTGGTCGGGATCGGCTTGAACACATCGATTTGCTCGGCAAGCAACTCGTGACCAAGCAAGCGGAAGCGTGGACGAAGATTTACAAAACGAAAGTGGACGAAGCGCACTGGTCGAAGGGGATTTCTTGTCTTTCGGTTGACAGCATCGCGCTTGCTCACCTCTATCACCACACTGGCGCGAAAGTGGTAGGCTACGAACTCGACGCGACCAACATACACGCTCCGATGCGGATCGCTTTTGAACGTGGGGCGGCCCGGCAATATGGCGGGGCGTGGATCAACTACGCCAGCGGGAACTTCGGAGACGCTTGCAATTACTTCACGCAACAGCCGACCGTGCCTCGTGGCGCTCCGAGTTGGTTCCACAGCAAGTACGCGGGCACCGATGGCGTGAGCATCGGTTGGTATCGCAAGATGTATTACCTCAATCACCTCTCCGGCGCCTCCGCGATCTTCTGGGAACAGGGGCTTGGCAATCAGTGGATGGTACCCGGTCCCGGCAAGCATCCGGTGCAACTCTCGCCCTTCGGCCGCGCGACCGAAGACTTCCTCGCGTTTGTGGAGCGACTTCCAGATAGAGGCGAACCAGTCACGCCGATCGGGTTGCTTCTGGGAGCCGATCACTCCTATGAGCGCGTGAACTATTCGTGCAAGATGCTGCACGTGTTCCCCGAAAGTGAAGCTGACCGCGAGTTGCGTGAACTCTTCAACGTGTGCTGGCATCCGGTCGGCGTGGTCGAAGGTCAACCCGCGGCACCGGACGTGCAAAGTCTGCCCAACGGCCGCTACGGGAACATCTTTGACGTTCTGGTCGACCGCCCGGAGAAGGCGAAGGCGATCTTCAACTATCCGGTGATCTGGGCCGCGGGGGATGTGAACCTCGCCCCGATAGCGGAGTCACTCGAAGAATACGTGAAGTCTGGCGGCACGCTTGTTGTGAACGTCGAATCGGCAAAGGTGCTGCCGATGAAGATGGTTGGCGTGCGATTTCCGGTCGGAGTGAAACGAGTCGAGGGGTGGTCGGCCGACCGCAAGACGTTCCGCGCCACAACTCCCTACGAGGTGGCGAACGTGGTCACCACCGGCGCTGATGTGATCGCGTGGGCGACCGAGACGAAGCCGCTGGTCGTTCGCAACAAATTCGGCGCTGGCGCGGTGATTACCGTGCTTGTTCCGCGCGGGATGGGCCTCGATGAACGCGCGCACCCCGTGTTGCCGTACCTGATGAACGGCTTGACCGACAAGCTGTTGCCGATTCGCGTCGAACTGCCCAACGGGAAGCAGATTGGAGGAGAAATCCTCTATCAGGTGAACCGAACGAAGGACGGCTATGTCATACTTCTGATGAACAATCGCGGGGTGGACAAGACGCAGAACGGCATCGCCCGCGTGGACCGCCGGCAGTTCGTGGACGTGGTGATTCAGACGAAGTTGCCGGTGAAAAGCGCGAAGGAGTGGACTGGCCCGAGCGATCTGAAACTCGTCGATGGCATGAACGAAACGAAGATCGAGGCTCGCGTGCATCCCGGCGACGTGCAAGTAATTGGCTTGGTGACGAAGTAGCATTACGCGAATGGGTGCGGTTGGTACAATGTGTTGACCGCACCTGAATGCCGAAGAGCGAGTAAGGGAAGCGGAACGATCGGGGCTGTAGCATAACGGTCAATGCAGGGTGCTCATAACACCTACTATACTGGTTCGAATCCAGTCGGCCCCATTTGAATGAGACCGTCCACATCCCAAGTCCTTCAAAGTCGCAGCCTTTCACAGCCGAATCGCACCTTCCACCCGTGCGATGATTCGGCACCTCCTTTGCGACAGAGGTCTCCCGACTGGTCGTTGTGGTGCTCTTACCCCTGTTCAAGAAGTCGCCTAACCCGCGCGGAAGCGGCTCTCCGGGTTCTTTCCAGGATTCAGCACCCGGAGGTGAGTGGGACAGCGATTGAGCCAGTCATCGCCCGCGGACGAGGTCCGCGAGTTGACGCGGGGTCGGAGTTCTCCACGGGGCATGGCTCGGCGCGACTCGACCGGTTGGGATCGGCGCGACCGCAGGCGCTGACGGCATGACTGCGGGAGGGAGGCCCACGACTCGCCCGCCCGGTCGCACGACCCACTCCCCGCTCGGGGAGGACACGATCACTGTCGGGTCCGGATCGCCCCGTCGGCGCTTCTCGTCCAGAGCGTACTCGGAGAACCGCAGCGCCCGTAACTGATTCGGTGTGAGCGGCATCACTGGTGCAGGCGGAACCGGGGCCGCTTGGCCCACGATCCCCACTCCCGCCGGAACAGGGGCCGCGGCCACCCGGTCGAGGGTTCGCACCCACTCCCGGATGTGACCGGCCGTTAGCTGCGGCTCGGTCGCGCGCATCACCGCCACTATCCCGGCGAAGTACGCCGCCGCGTTCGACGCGCCGGCCGTCTCCTCCCCGTTCGTGAACCGCACCACCGACTCCGACACGATCACGTCCGGCTTCACTCGCCCGTCGGCCGTTGGGCCGACCGCTGACAACGACGACAGGTCGCCCACTGTCAGCACCCCGGCGTGGTCCGCAGGCGGGTAGACCTCGCCTCCGCGGGTCGCGTCGAGCAGCTCGGCCGATGGCTCCGCCCGTCTGGTGGCTGCATTGGTCACCGGCGGCCGGCCGGGCGCAAGCAGAATACGCAGACGGTCCCGCGGGCCGAAGTTGGCGGTGTTTGCCTTCACCCGGATCCGGTACTCCTTGCAGGGCGCGGTCGCGGCCAGGTCGGTCAGAATCAGGCGCTCGCGCGGGTTCTTCGTCTCTCCCTCACCCGTCACCCGCCCCGGACCCACCTGCTTGAGTTTGCTCTCGCCAACCACCACGCCCCGCGCATCCTCAACAACCAAGTCGAGATCTTTCTCCGTGCCGGCGTCCTCGGTGTCGCGGTAGTCGTTCCATGTGAGAGTGAGTGTGACCTCGTTCTCGTCCACCCGGCTGCGGAGGCGCAGCGCGGTCTGCCCGGACGAACCGAATAGGACGAACCCGATGAGGCCAACGTCCACCGGTCCGTTGAACACCGCACCGCCGGTGTTGCCGGCCGCGTTCACCCAGATGATGCCGGCGGCCACCGCTTCGTCCACCGCTGCGTTGATCGGTCCGCGACCGTCATAGTTGCCAGCACCCTCGAACGTCCCGCCGAAGAGGATGATGTCCACCTTCGACTCGATCGCCGCCCGCACAGCCCGACGGAACATCGTCGGTCCGTTGGCGTTGAGCAAGTAGAACTTCGGACCATCGGGGGAGTTGCCGGTCGCGGCCCACACCACCTGCGCGAGCAGCCGACCGTGGGCATCTCCGGGACGAAACGGCTTGGTGAACTTGGGATCGCCCAGCCCGAACTTGCGGACGAAGTCCGGGGCGTAGTGTTCGATCACAACGGTGTCGGGCGGCAAGTACGGCCTCTTCCCGTCCACACCAGCGAACCCGGAGTCGAGGACGGCCACTTTCACCTGCTTGATGCCGCCCACGGTCGCGTAGTTCGGCAGCAACCCCAGTCGGCGCCGGGCCTCCTCGGGCTTGGAGACGCGCGCGACAGCGGGCGGATCGGCCGCGATGAGCATGGAGGCCGGGACGACCACAACGAGCGCCAAGCTGGCACGGAGAAGAGTGCGCATGGAGAAGTCCGGGCGGAAGTGTGATGATGGGAGGTGTGGAAGCAGCGGGCCGATTCAAACCAGCCCGCCAGCGATCGGCTTACCAACAGCAGCCGTACCCGAACGGCGCGTAGTAGGGGAAGTACGAACGGTACGGGAACCCGAACCCACCGTAATACCCACCGGAGAACCCGTTGTAGAACCCAAACGGTCTGTACGCGTAGAAGGATGGTCCGAAGCTGAACCCGAACGACACGCGGGCCGGGTAGAACCCACACCACCCGCCGTAGTACGGCACGCCCCACCCACCGTAGTAGTACGGATAGTATCCACGCCACCCGTGAGCGGGTTGTGGAGACTCTTGGTCCAGTTCGGACCCGCCTGGCGACGCGGTGACGGAAGGCTTGGGGGTGGAAGCGAACTCGCGGTCCAGTTCCCCGGCGCGGGCGATGGCCCCGCTGGCCACAAGAGCCAGAACGCAAACGATGGTGCGGATCATGGTGTTCCTCCTGATCGACCTGACGGACACGCCCACGACTATTCACTGCACGTAGCGTACCACCGCGGCCCATCGGCGTCGAGTCCCGCGTGCCCCGGAATGCATTCCTGAGACTATTCAGGTCGATCCTGAATTCGACCTGTCACACGGTGGCACGACTGAGCTTTGGATTGTCGGAAGAGACGAGAAGCCCCTCCCCGCCGCTTTCGCGGAGCTGTCACTTCGCGGCGACTGACGCTTTGCGAGAGTCAGAGCGGAGGGG